>NZ_QTMZ01000017.1:0-129119 GCF_003602935.1 Bacteroides sp. AM54-2NS | reverse complement strand
GTGCCTTGGCAGTCTCAGGGGAGTGGCGTTGAGCAGTCTGGGGCTGATTGGTGAATTGGCGCTGACGGTTGCCGCTATTGCAGGAGCATTGTCTATCATGGCGCTTATTGCTTTCGCCTCACAGAAAGTAAAAGGAAACGTGACTCTGTTGATTATCGGTGTGATGATTGGTTATGTAGCCAATGCCGTGATTGGAGTATTGAAGTTTTTCAGCGTCGAAGAAGATATTCGCGCGTATGTCATTTGGGGATTAGGAAGCTTTTCCCGTATTTCCGGTGACCAGTTATTCCCATTCCTTTGTACAATGGCTGTACTTCTTCCACTCTCTTTTCTGTTGATTAAGACATTGAATCTGTTGTTGCTTGGAGACAGTTATGCGCGAAATCTGGGCTTGAATATCAAACGTGCCCGTTTGTTGGTAATCTCCTGTTCCGGAGCTTTGGTGGCGATTGTAACGGCTTATTGTGGCCCGATTGTTTTTCTGGGACTGGCTGTTCCGCATCTTTGCCGTGCTTTGTTCCGTACTTCCGACCATCGGATATTGATGCCTTCTTCTTTACTGGTAGGGGCGGCAATGGCGTTATTGTGTAATCTGATAGCCCGTATGCCGGGATTTGAAGGTGCTTTGCCGGTCAACTCCGTCACAGCTTTGGTCGTGCACCGGTGGTAGTGTCGGTGTTGTTCCGTAAGCGTAAGGGAGAGGTAAATGAATGATAATCAGAACAGGGAGAAACTTAACATGCAAGAGCAAGAAACCATAACTATCAGGAACCTGGCCACAGGCTATAAAGGAAAGCATAAAACGCATATCGTAGCCCGTGATATAAATGCCAGTATTTATGCTGGCGAACTCACTTGTCTGCTTGGAGCCAATGGAGCGGGGAAGTCCACTTTGTTGCATACACTGTCCGGTTTCCTACCGAAATTGTCGGGAGAGATCCGGATCATGAATAAAGAGGTTGAGAAATATTCCGATGCGGATATGTCGAAAGTCATCAGTGTGGTGCTGACAGAAAAGTGCGACTTGCGTAATATGACGGTGGAAGAGATGGTAGCGTTAGGAAGAAGTCCTTATACTGGTTTTTGGGGAGTGTTGAAGAAAGGAGATAAAGAAATTGTTTCCCGTGCGATAGCCGGTGTAGGGATAGAGGTGCTAACCGGTCGGATGATGCATACGTTGAGTGACGGAGAAAAACAAAAGGTGATGATTGCCAAAGCGTTGGCGCAGGAAACACCTGTGATTTTTCTGGATGAACCGACTGCTTTCCTTGATTTTCCAAGTAAAGTGGAGATGATGCAACTGTTGCATCGGTTGTCCCGCGATACGGGGAAAACTATTTTCATGAGTACCCATGATTTGGAACTGGCTTTACAGATTGCCGATAAAGTCTGGATGATGGATAAAGAAAACGGTGTGACTATCGGAACTCCTGAAGACTTGTCACTGAATGGTACATTGAGTAACTTCTTTTCCCGTAAAGGAATCATGTTCGACCAAAATACGGGATTGTTTAAAATCAACAATGAATATTCTGTAAAGATGCATCTTGAAGGGCATGGTCAAAAATATGCGATGGTCAGGAAAGCTCTTTTGCGAAATGGAATTCTGGCAGGGCGTGAGATTGAATCTGATGTTTACATAGAAACAGGTAATCTCAGACGGAAGGATTTTTGCTGCATTTGCCGGAGAATGAAGTTCGAAAAGCGGAAGACATTGAGGTATTGCTCAAGTTGGTGTCCGGTTATCTAGTGAATAGCAGATATAGTTGATTCAAAAAATCCTCAAAACTGTATGGAAATGAGCCGAAATATAATCTCTTAACACTCTACTACAGAATTAAAAAGTAAAAAATTGCTGTCACCTGTCACATGTTTGTATTTAAACATCTGACAGTGAATGAGTAGTGGTGTGACGGCAGCATGTGACAGCACAGTGACAGTACTTTTGCTGTCACCTCTTCTCCTTCTTTTAGAAGCAAGTTCCAAGCAAGTTTCCTTTGTTTGAAACTAAAGTTTCAACAAAGAGAAACTAGAGTTTCCAGCCTTGAAACTGATGGTTTCAAGCAATTGGAACTAGAGTTTCAAGCTTATGGAACTAAAGTTCCATCCCATGAAACCAATGGTTTGAAGGTATGAAACGAATGTTTTCCTATGACTAAAAAATATGAAGCTATACAGGTTGTGATTTTCAGGAAAGAGAAAAGGAAGAGAAGAAAGAATCGTGGGAGAACATGTGACAGCAAAAGTACTGTCACTGTGCTGTCACATGCTGCCGTCACACCACTACTCATTCATTGTCAGATGTTTAAATACAAACATGTGACAGGTGACAGCAAATTTTCACTTTTTAATTCTCTAGTAGATGCTCGCTGGGATTATATTTCAACTTATTTTTTATGACTTGACTTATTTCAAAACCGTATAGAAATAAACCTGTCAATAATAGATTTAGAATAGGGTAGAGTGAAATTGATATGAAATCTCCCCAGTCTCATTGATTAATAAAATGGCGAGCTCTCCTTTGGGAAAAAGTGGTGTACAGTGTATATGACATAGTTGTACCAACTTGTTGAACAAAATTTCTTTATCTTTCTTGTTTGGTATTCCCCATAGTTCGCGGGCAAGCGTCATTTGTTCGATCAATGCTAAAGTCTCATCTGAACAGCTGCACTGAATAGCTATTTCTTTTAAAAAGTCTTTGTTCATTATGACTTTCTTGCTGTGAGTATCCAAGTGTCCTTCTGCCAGTTTTACCGCTTTTCCTATCATAATCCCCATGCTTACCTTTTGAAAACCAGTCTCTGCTGCTATTTTTAATGTCTCTCCGATAAAGTTTCCGTAATGCACAAAAGCCTGTGGAGGGAGATTCGGATAGAGGCTCCGGACAAATTTCTCACTTTTGGCTCCGGAATTGATAACCAATCGTTCCGCATTAATTGCATAGGCCACTTCCACTTCCTTGCGTATGGCATCGACGAATGCTTCCGAAGAAAAAGGTTTCACAATACCCGAAGTTCCGATAATGGAGATCCCTCCAATAATTCCCAATTTCGGGTTGAATGTTTTCAGAGCCAGTGTTTCTCCTTCGGGAACGCTGATAGTTACGTCCAGCCCTCCTCCATAAAGCAAGGATAGTTCATTGACGATCATTTTCCGGGGAGTCGAATTAATGGCAGGTTCACCGACGGCTAATCCCAATCCGGGAAGTGTGACTTTTCCCACCCCTTTTCCTTGCAGGAAATGTATGCCGGGAGAATCGGAAAAAGATACAGTGGCTACAATCTGATGTCCGTGGGTAACGTCCGGGTCATCTCCGGCATCTTTGATGACACTGGCAGTGGCGGTATTCTCATCCGTTTTTTCTACCTTATATATAGGTAGGACGACCCTTTCTCCATCCGGTAATGTCACTTCCGTTTTTTCTTCAAAACATTCTTCTGTCAATGCAAGTAAAGCGGCTTTGGCTGCGGCTGTTGCGCAGGTTCCGGTAGTGATCCACTTCTTAGGGCATAAAATCCCGGTACATTTAGTTCAACAGCCCGTCTCAATCCGTATTTCCCATTTACTGTAATAAAACCCTCGGGCAGGGGAGGACGGCGGACCACATAAATTTTGATTCCGTTTTTCAGAGCAGCTTCTATTTTTTCGATGAAGCCTCCCGAACTGCCGCTTTCTTTTGTGATAATCGCTTGCGGGGAAAGTTGCTTAAAAAGGAGTGATTCATCTTCTTCGGGTTGATAGAAAATCAGTTTTTCTTTGGGGAATCCTGCCTTTATGGCAATATCTACGGATTCCGACCGTTCCAGAACCCGAAAGATACAGTCATGCTCTTTCCAGAAACCTTGTAGCTTGGTAATAGTTTGAGTGCCGGTAAGAGCCAGTAGTTTCTCTATACCGTCCTGTTTCATACGGGCGACGGCATCTTCGAAGTCATCACACCAAATGATTTCCTCCGATAATTCCGGATAGATACGTTCCAGACGTACTACCTTGATCGTTAATTCTTTTGCCGCGAGGAAGATATTCAGGTGGAGTTGTTGCGCAAATGGATGGGCGGCATCTATTATTAATCGGATGTCGTGTTCACGGCAGAAAGAAATGATTTTTTCTGAATCCATGTTGCCGGTCAGTCGCGTCATATTTCTGCACGTGACTTCCTGAAGGGTGCCACGTGTGGAATAATAAAAGGGTTGTCCTGCTTCATCGAGGGTTTCAGCGGCAGTGCGTCCCTCCGTCGTTCCTCCGAAAATCAGTATCATGGGCGGAAAAGATGTTTGAATTCATCAGCATATAGTCTGGATAATCCCTCCCGGTGGTCGATGGCATTACCGACTACAAGCAGGGTAGTAAGAGTCAGATGGTTGTCACGGACAATTTGAGCAAGATCTTTCAGCTTGCCGCGATATATCTTTTCTTCTTTCCAAGTGAGTTTGTAGCAGGCAGCTACGGGCGTTTCGGGAGAGTAGGCTTGCAAGAGTTCTTCCTGTACCTGCTCCACAATAGCAGCACTTAGATAGATGCACATCGTGCTTTGCGAGCGCGCCAGCAAATGAAGTTTTTCTTTCTCGGGCATCGGTGTCCGACCCTCTCCACGTGTGAGGATAATGCTTTGCACTTCTTCAGGAATGGTGAACTGTGATTTGAGGGCGGCTGCTGCGGCCTGAAAAGAAGAAATGCCGGGAGTGATGTGATACCTCATTCCGTATTGGTCGAAGAATGCCATCTGTTCGGCAATAGCTCCGTAAATACACGGGTCACCTGTGTGGAGACGTACCACAAACAATCCCTTGTCATAGAAAGACTTCATGAGGGTGAATTGTTCCTCCAATGTCATGTCTGCCGAACTTCTAACGGTAGCGCCCGGTTTGGCGTAATACGTCAGTTCGCGGGGCACCAGACTGCCGGCATAAAGAATGAGGTCTGCCTTTTCCAGCATTCTCTTGCCTCTTACAGAAATCAATTCCGGGTCGCCCGGACCGGCCCCCACAATCTCGATATGCCCGTTGTTGCGGTCACTATCAGCAGAAAGTGCTACGGCAAAGGTGAAATTATTTCCTTCGGATAGTATTCTTTTTTGCTTTTCCATCAACAATCTGCCGTAATCGGAGGCACGGATAGCAGAACTTTCGGCCACCCCATCAACGCCTGTCACTTCTTTCACTTTTTCGGAGGGATTCGGAACGCTGATATCTGCCAGTTCTTCGGCTTTATAAATATGTAGTTCACTGTTTGAGAACTGCGTATGTAATTCTGCAATCAACGGTTCGTCTTTTTTCAGTTCAATCGTTGAAATGCTTTTCACTGCAAGTGGAGAAAGATGGTGTCGCAATAATTCATCTTTCATATAAATGCAGACTCCTTGTGGAGAACATTCTTTTTTGCAGCCTACCCCGATATGAAGCACGGGCGGATAGAACTGCAGTGTCGGGATAGGAGCGTCATATTCCCACGGACCAACAGTGATGAGTAATTGGTATTCGGCCAGCGGTATTTCTTCCAATCTATAATAGATATCTGTATGTTCCGGACAGCTCTGTTCAAGTTCGGCCGTTCCTTTATCCTTGACACTAAGCAGCAGGGCTGTCTTGTGTTTATTCACAAACTGAAAAATAGCCTGATTCATGGAAGCCGGTGTTGCCGAAGTTCTCCATCCGTAACGGGAGGTAAACGTATCCAGCGCCCACAACTGTTGATTATCACTTTGGGTGGTGACGATGGCTTCCCCTCCGGTGATTCCCGCAACGATTCGTGTCAGTTCATTGCCGCCTCCGATATGTCCGGACAGTACGGAGATAACGAAACGTCCGGTACTGTCAACGTTAATCACTGCCGGATCGGTATATTTGTTCCGGATGCAGGAAGCAATACTTCTCACACAGATGCCGAGTGCACCGATAAAAACGATTGCTTTAAAATCGGAAAAATGTTCTTTCATAAATCCGCTGTACGAGGTGATTGTTTCGCATCCCTCTGCTTCTCCTTTGAGGTATATGGCGGATTCTGCTAACTCTCTGCTTATATTCCTGGCTATGGGCAGACTTGACTCGGAAATTAAAATGATTGCTGTCTGAACGCTCTTTTCCATCCTGAAAATAATTAATTGAGGTAATGTTGCAAAAGTACAATAATAATCAGTTTCTTTTCTTGAGAGGTAGTGTAAATTTCGTGTTACTAAAAATATTTTTAGATATGTTATGAGATACAAATTAAATGTAGTAATTTTGCAGCACTTTAGGTGATGTTTTCAATCGTCCGATTGAACATAAAAGGGAATCCGGTGTGAATCCGGAGCAGTGCCCGCTACTGTAACATCCATCTATTGAAAGTTTTACTACTGCACTGTGCCGGATGCACGGGAAGGCGAACTTTCAGGATGAAGTCAGGAAACCTGCCTAAGGAAGAAACAATAGTTAACTTGTTCTCGGGGCTAAGAACATAAACTATAGAAATTTAAGCATAATCACAAAATGTTGAAAAAACTTATTTTGACCACCATGTTGGTCGGTGTATGTTGTGTTGTGTCCGCTCAGGTTACAATCAAGGGGCGTGTGTTGAATTCTGAAACCGGAGAGCCTGTTGTCGGAGCGAATATTCGGGTGGACCATAGTCTGCAGGGGGGAACTACGAATGCAAAAGGAGAGTTTATAATCAAGGGATTGCCTGATGGCAAACAAACCCTGCAAGTATCACATCTCAATTATGAACCGCAACGGTATTCCACTTCAAAGAGTGTAAATGACGTCGTGATACGCATGACGGAAAGTCATAACAATTTAAACCAGGTGGTAGTGACCGGAACCGGAACACATCGCCGGATGGTGGATAGTCCCATCCCGGTAAATGTATTGACTGCCAAAGATATCAAGGAGGCCAATGTTACGAATCTTGAGGAGGCTCTTACCAAACTCACTTCTAACTTTTCTTTCTCTACCAGCGGTATGGGAACGGAATGGTGCTTAATGGCTTGAATAGCGATTATATCCTTGTATTAGTGAACGGACGGAAACTGATTGGCGATGATGCGTTGATGCGCATCAACATGGCAAACGTGAAACGAATTGAAATACTGAACGGTTCGGCATCTGCGCTGTATGGTAGTGATGCCATTGGTGGAGTTATTAATATCATCACGGATGACAGCAAAAACAAGATTGACGCATCGAGCACTACCAAGGTGAGTGACCACGGACGTTTTTCGGAAGCTGTGAATCTGGATTTGAATGTTGGCAAACTTTCATCGTATACTTCTTACCAACGCCAACAGTCGGATGGCTGGAAACTTCATCCGATGACCGAAACGGTGAATAAAAAAGGGGAAGTGAAACTGGATCCTACCGATAAACAGGCTTTCACCGGTTATCATTCGAATACGGTCAACCAGAGTTTCTCTTATTCTCTGAATCATAAGACAACGCTGTATGCACAGGGTTCGTACTATAATTCCTGAATGACCGTCCGGTAACGGAATATAAATATAATATGTATCATGAGAATTATACGTATGGTTTCGGTATGAAGTATATTGTGAATAAGAAAGCATATATCGATGCCGATTTCTATTCGGACAATTACAAGTCGGCTTATGACTATATTCAGGAAAGCGGTGACTTCAAGATTGGAGATAAGGAAACTCGTAAGAAACAATATTTTTACCGGGGAAATGTGAAGAGTATTATCAAGGTGAACAGCAAGAACAAACTGTCTGCCGGATTGGAATATCTGGATGAAAAGCTGGAAAGTGAATCGGACAATATCTCTAATAAGACGCTCTACACCATGGCTTTATATGCACAGGATGAGTGGACGATTGCCGAATCTCTGCAAGCAGTAGTGGGATTGCGTTACATTTATAATGAAACATTTGAAGATCATTTCACTCCGACAGCTTCTATTATGTATAGGGAGGGTGGTTTCCGTGGCCGATTGTCTTTTGCAACAGGTTTCCGCACGCCTACTCTTTCTGAAATTTACGCTACGGATCTGGCAAAGACTACCAATCGCTATACTATCGGAAATCTGGAACTGAAACCGGAAGAAAGCAAGAATTTCTCATTGAATCTGGAATATACTCATTCCCGTTTTTCTGTATCAGCAACGGCTTTTGTAAATAATGTGACGGATATGATTAATTACCGTACTTTGAGCGATGAAGAAGCTGCACAGTACGGTGATTATGATGAAGTGCGCCAGCGTGACAACATCGATAAAGTGAGAATCAAAGGGGTGAATGTAAATGCAAATGCTTACCTGGGACTTGGATTCAATCTGGGAGCCGGCTATACGCTGTTGGATGCAAGAAATCTGATAACGGACAAACCGATTGACAAAAGTGTCAAGTATGCAGGAAACGTAAATGCGCAATGGTCTAAGAACTGGGGATTGTATGGACTGAACATCAATATGGTTGGTCGCGGACAGGGAAAGAGATATTCCGAAACGTATGACTATGATTCATCCGGTTTTATGCTTTGGGATTTGAATACAGGACATACATTCAATCTGAAATATTTCATTCTGAATGCCGGTTTGGGTGTTGAGAACCTGTTCGACTGGGTAGACGACCGTCCCTGGAATACGAAGAAACCTTATTCGACCATTACACCGGGAAGAGCTTTCTATGCAAGCCTGACGATTCGTTTTAGAAAATAAGGATAAGAAATAATCGATAAGAAAGATGGAAGATTTGAAACCGGTATATATCGTTTCTTTAGGTCCGGGTGAAGCGGGGCTTATCTCTTTGATAGGAGGTGCTACACTATGTCGGGCAAATGCTATTTTTTGCCCGAAAACAAATGCGCGTTCCCGGTCTTCTGTTCTTCTGAAAGAATTGAAGATAAAGAAAGAATCTATCAGACGCTATACATTGCCGATGAGTAAGAAGCGTGAGATGGCTTATGAGGCTTACGATAAGGTTTTTGAAGAAATAGTCAGCCTGTATTCGGAAGGTTTATGTGTGGCGATAGTGGCTGAAGGAGATGCCGGTTTTTATTCTTCTACCAGTTATTTGGTCGGAAAGCTCAAGAAAGTGGGGATACCTATCAAGCAGATTGCCGGTGTTCCGGCGTTTATTGCAGCGGCGGCTTCCATCGGTCTTTCCATTGTGGAACAGGAAGAACGGTTGACGGTGTGTCCGGGAAAAGTGGACGGAGAACTGTTCAGCCGGATTGCTTCCGGTAGTGAAGTGGCGGTAGTGATGAAATTATCGCAGTGTGAGGGGGAAGTGAAGCATTTTATAAGTTTGGAGGAAAGACTTGTCTGTCATTATTTCGAGAATGTGGGAGCGGACGGGGATTTTTATACGTGTGATAAGAAAGATATATTGGCAAGGGAATTTCCTTATTTCTCTTTAATGATAATAAAAGGTAGATGAAACGAATGAGACAAATATGGTTAGCAGGACTTGTTTTGTTGTCTTTATCCGCAGAGGTAAGTGCACAGAGCAATGTCGCCATGCAGGATTCGATTCCTGAAATAGTGGTGACAGGTACGGGAACGGAACACTATCTGAAAGATGCACCTGTGCAGACGGAAGTGATTAGCCGCAAAATGCTGGATAGTTATGCAGGGGCTACCTTGGAAGATATTTTGAGCGGACTGTGTGCTTCTTTTGATTTTAGTGCTGGTGATATGGGAGCCAATATGCAATTGGGAGGACTCGGCAATGGTTATATATTAATCCTTGTTGATGGTAAGAAGATGCATGGTGATGTAGGCGGACAGAATAATCTGGGCTTGATCGATCCGGCTCGTATTGAACGTATTGAAATCGTGAAAGGAGCTGCTTCGGCACTTTACGGAAGTGATGCTATTGCAGGAGTGGTGAATATTATATTAAAGAAACACCGCGAAAATATTTTGATAGAAAATACAAGTCGCGGCGGATCGTATGGAGAATTCCGGCAGTCGAATACCGTACAGTTCAAGGTTGGTAAATTTACTTCTTCCACTAATTTCCAACTGAAGCATTCAGACGGATGGCAGAATACAACTTATGAAGATCCGAACCGTTATGAATATCCTATAACCAATTCCATCAATAAGACTGTAAATCGCTATACGGACTGGCAAGTGGCACAGCGTTTCGATTATCAGGCTACAAAGGATTTGAGCCTTTACGCTGACGGTAGCTTTTATCGCAAACGGATATATCGTCCTTGCGGAGTGCCTGACTATAAGACTTATGATTTCCTTTATCGTAACTCTTCTGTTGCGACAGGAGGTAAGTTGAAGCTGAAAAATAGCAATAGCATTATGCTGGACGTCAACTATGATAGTCATGCTTATTATTATATGTACACTCGCGAGACTTGGGATAAGGAGTATGATGATAGTGGCAAGGAGATCAGTTTTCCATATTTCCCTGGTGATAAAGGATTGCAAAGCGATCAAAGCCGCTTGTTATTGCAGTTGAAAGGTATATTCAATCTGCCATACTTCAATCGTTTGAGTGTGGGTACTGATACGGAAATCAATTGGCTGGATGCTCCCCGTCGACTGGATGAAAAAGATCAGGTATCCGATTATACGACCTCTTTCTATGCGCAGGATGAATGGACGCCTATTGAACGGTTGAATATCACAGCGGGAGGGAGACTGACAGTGAATCAGAACTTTGGTGTGCGCATCACTCCGAAAGTATCGGCACTTTATAAGTTAGGAGCTTTTAATCTGCGTGCTACCTATTCGGAAGGATTCAAGACACCGACACTGAAAGAATTGCATTACCGTTATATCCGTCAGATGTCAATAATCTCATTGAATCTGGGAAATACGGAGTTGGATCCACAGACCAGCCGTTATGTTTCCGGTGGACTGGAATATAATGGAACTCGTTTCAGTATCAATGTCACGGGATATTGTAACTGGGTAGATAATATGATAACTCTAGTCACTATTCCTCTTTCGCAGGCTCCGGGTGATCTGGTTGTTACCTATGATCCTGCCCGTGTACGCCAGTATCAGAACATGGATGATGCCCGTACTTATGGGGTGGATGTGAATGCCAAATGGACACCGGTCCAATCACTGACTCTGACAGGAGGTTATAGCTATCTGGATACTGAAGCGAACCAATATGATGAAGAAGATCAAGTAATGAAACATGTCATTATTGATGGTATGGCTCATCATCGTGCTACTGTGAGTGCCATCTGGACGCATGCGTGGAGACGGAGTAACTATCGTCTTGGCATTGGAGTTTATGGACGTATTCAGAGTAAACGTTATTATCAGGATGATGGAAATGGCAAGGCTTATAATCTTTGGAGGCTGAATACCCGTCACCAATTCAAATTGGGCAAACGATGGAATGCCGAGGTGAATGCGGGAATCGATAATATCTTCAATTATTATGAGACAACGTATCACAGCCTGAATTATGGTACAACTACAGCGGGACGAACTTTCTATGGTTCGTTGATGATACAATTCGGACAAAAAAAGACAAAAAATACATGATGTTTAACCCTTTAAAATTTTAAAGACATGAAACAGTTTAGATTTATGATGATGACAGCTTTAGTAGCTGTAATGTCCCTTTCGGCAGTATCTTGCTCCGACGACGATGATGATGTGGCAAAATCCAACCACGATAAGAAGATGGAAGCAGTAACTGCCGAAGTACAAGCCAACAAAAAGCATGATACAGCCTTGCTGCTAGTGACTTTTGGTAGTACGTGGGATGCGCCTCAAACGACTTTCAATAATATGAAAGCGCAGTTTGCTAGTAAGTTCCCTAACATGGATATTTATTTTTCTTTCACTTCGGAGATTTGTATGACCCGTTGCGCGGCAAAAGGTTGGAATTATTATGCACCTTCTTTCTATTTGGAAGCTATTGGTCTGGCAGGATATAAGACGGTTTGCGTGCAATCTCTTCATGTTATTCCCGGCGAAGAATTCCTTCGGGTACAGAATGTCGTGAAAGATTTCCATAATGATGGTGAGCACCCGGAATTTGCCAACGTGAAAGTATATTTGGGTGGTCCGTTGTTGGAAACAGAGGAAGATGTAACCAATGTAGCAAAGATTCTGCATGAAACTTATAAAAGTAAAGTGGAGTCGAATAATATTGTGACTTTCATGGGACATGGAAATCCCGAAAATTATAACTACGGGAATGGTAACTCTCGCTACACGATGATGGAAGCAGAGTTGCAGAAACTTAATTCTAATTATTTTGTGGCTACTGTAGATATGGAAGATAATTATATAGACGATATGATTTCCCGTATGCAGGCAGCTAACAAGAAATCAGGTAATGTGATCTGTCATCCGTTGATGTCTATTGCAGGCGATCATGCTAATAATGATATGAAGGGTGGTGTTGGTGCCACGGCTGAAGAAGGAAGTTGGCGCTATGAATTGGCAAAAGCCGGATATACTTGCCCGTTGGCTAACTGTGATATCAAAGGATTAGGTGATTATTCCAAGATTGTAAGCGTATGGGTTAGCCATATTGAGAAGAAGGTCGCTGATAATGATGCAATGTATGATCCGGATGCGGAAGAAGAATAATTGGTTGATTAGTTGAGTGTGAAATAATCATACTGCTAATAAACAAAATAAAGCCAACCAAAATGGCCGTATTTGCTATAAATAAAACGGGATCATTTTAGTTGGCTTTTTATATAGTCAGGATATTCTGTGATTTTTTATTCAGAACTATCTGATTACATTTTATCTTGTTTAAGTTTTTATCTTTACCTTTGTTTCAGGTATAATCCTGAAGATGTATGAAAGAAAATAAGATCATAGTAGCAGGTATCGGTCCCGGTAGCCCGGAAGATATTACTCCAGCTGTCGTTAATGCCTTGAAAGAGTCAGATGTAGTGATTGGATATAAGTATTATTTTCAGTTTATTACCTCCTGGCTGTCGGAACAGACAGAATGCATAGATACCGGAATGAAGCGGGAGAAAGCCCGTGCAGAATTGGCTTTTGAATATGCTGAACAGGGAAAAACTGTTTGTGTCATCAGTTCCGGTGATGCGGGAATCTATGGGATGGCTCCGTTGATTTATGAAATGAAACGGGAACGGGGGAGTGAGGTCGAGATCCTCGTGCTGCCCGGTATCAGTGCTTTCCAGAAAGCTGCGTCATTGCTGGGTGCTCCCATCGGTCATGATTTTTGCATTATCTCTCTGTCCGACTTGATGACTTCCTGGGAAATCATAGAAAAAAGAATCACTGCCGCTGCTACTGCCGACTTTGTAACAGCCATTTACAACCCTAAGAGTGAGGGACGTTACTGGCAGCTTTATCGTCTGAAAGAAATCTTTCAGGAATCCCGTTCACCGGAAACGCCCGTAGGTTATGTCCGTCAGGCAGGTCGGGAAGAAGAAACGGTGGTAGTGACCACCTTACAGGATTTCGATCCGGAAGAAGTGGATATGTTTACAGTAATACTGATTGGCAATTCACAAACTTATCAATTTCAGAACCGGATGGTAACTCCTCGCGGATATTATCGCGAACAGGAAAAGGGGGAAGTCGGAAAAGGACAGGAGATTATGATGAACTCTTTCCGGAAGATAGAGGAAGAGATGCAGAATAAAGAGATCGACCTTGACCGTAAGTGGGCTTTATTTCATGCCATACATACCACAGCGGATTTTGAAATGGAGAAGCTGGTATATACGGATAAGGAGGTTGTAAAGAACTTGTATGAACAGATTGCTTCCGGACGGATTAAGACGATTATCACAGATGTCACGATGGTAGCTGCCGGCATACGGAAAGGTGCTTTACAGCGTTTAGGGGTGGAAGTGAAATGTTATCTCTCCGACGAACGTGCAGTGGAACAGTCGAAGAAACGGGGAACTACCCGCTCACAGGAAGCTATTCGCCTGGCTGTAGAAAAACATCCGGATGCTCTTTTTGTATTTGGTAATGCACCTACGGCATTAATAGAACTGTGCGATCTGATTCGAAAAGGAAAAGCACACCCGTCCGGGGTTATTGCCGCTCCCGTAGGATTCGTGCATGTGAAAGAGTCGAAATACATGATAAAGACATTCACGGAAGTACCGAAGATTATTGTTCAGGGCAGACGGGGAGGAAGTAATCTTGCCGCTACATTGGTGAACGCGATTTTATGTTTTGATGATGCCCGGACACTGCGCCCCGGCAGAGATGTATAGAAGAGTATAGACATTTTATATGACAGAATGCAGGAATTTCATATCATAGGAATAACAGATAGTCGCGAACTCTCTTTCAGTAAGGAGGTTCAGGCTTTGATTGCCCGTTCTCATGTCTTTTCGGGTGGAAAGAGACATCATGAAATTGTGGCGGCCATGTTACCGGAATCATCGGTTTGGATAGATATAACTGTGCCTCTTGACGCTGTGTTCGAGTGTTATGCCGGTTATCAGGAAATAGTAGTTTTTGCTTCCGGTGATCCTTTGTTTTTTGGTTTTGCCAATACGGTGATGCGTAAACTGCCCGAGGCTGTTGTCAAAGTCTATCCGTCTTTTAGTTCCTTGCAGCTTTTAGCGCACAAAGCCTTGTTACCTTATCATGATATGCGGACGATTTCTCTGACTGGCAGACCGTGGAAAGCCTTGGATGAGGCTCTTATTTCCGGAGAGACATTGATTGGTTCGCTCACTGACAGAGAAAAAACACCTGCATCCATAGCTGCCCGGATGCAAGCGTACGGATATGCCAACTACCGGATGATTGTGGGTGAGCAGTTGGGGAATGAAGAGGAAACAGTGGCAGAATATAGTGTGGAGGAAGCGATGGAAAGGCATTTCAGGATGCCGAATTGTGTGATTTTAAAGCGTATTACCGTTCGTGAACGGTCGTTCGGAATTCCGGAAGAGCAGTTTGAATTGTTGGACGGGCGGGCGAATATGATAACCAAAATGCCTGTTCGTCTGCTGTCATTGAGTCTGCTCGATTTGAGAAACAGATCGGTGATGTGGGACGTGGGTTTTTGTACTGGTTCTGTTTCCATTGAGGCGAAGTTGCAATTTCCTCATCTCGATATTGTTGCTTTTGAGAAAAGAGAGGCGGGGCGGCAATTGATGGAAACGAATAGTCATCGGTTTGGCTGTCCGGGAATAACGACGGTGATTGGAGATTTTTTGGATATACCGTTAGAGAAATTTCCCATGCCTGATGCTGTCTTTATTGGAGGTCATGGTGGCAAGTTGGGAGAAATGATAAAGAAAATAGCTCCTTTATTGCTTGTTGGTGGGACGCTGGTGTTTAATTCTGTATCCGAAGACAGTAGGAATCAATTTGAGAAAGCAATAGACGATAATGGATTGAAACTTGAACAAGTGATCCGACTGACAGTAGACGAGCATAATCCCATTGATACACTGAAAGCTATAAAACGATGAAACAGACCAGTCATTTTTTAATTGGAGCCGCTTCTTCGGGAGGTGGAAAAACAACCTTTACAACAGGGTTGTTAAGACTGTTTCGTGATAGAGGACTGAATGTGCAGCCTTATAAATGTGGTCCTGATTATATTGATACGAAGTATCATGAGATGGCAGCAGGTAATGCTTCCGTCAATCTCGATCTCTGGCTCTCTTCTCAAAAACATGTAAAGGAGACGTATGCAAAATACGCGGCTGCAATGGATGTATGTGTGACCGAGGGAGTGATGGGACTTTTCGACGGCTTCGAAGGAATGGAGGGAAGCAGTGCGGCTATTGCCGCCTTATTGAATATCCCTGTTGTTCTTGTAATCAATGCCAAATCAACGTCTTATACAGTAGCTCCGATTCTATATGGCTTTAAATATTTCAATCCGTCGGTGCGACTTGCCGGTGTGGTATTCAATCAGGTAGCTTCCGAACGCCATTACTCTTTTTTACAGAAAGCCTGTGAAGATGTAGGTGTAGAATGTTTCGGCTTTCTTCCTCGATTGAAAGAACTGGAAGTACCCTCCCGTCATTTGGGATTGACGTTGGATGCTTCCTATCAGTTTGATAAATTCGCTTCTGTGGTGGCGCAGGCGATTGAAGAGCATGTGGCGGTTGACCGGATTCTTGAAGTATGTAGTGTACCATTGGTTGATTATAATGCACATACCTCGATTCCATCGACAGAAATCTCCAAAGACATTCTTTTAGAAAGAAAATGGAAGATAGCAGTAGCGCAGGATGCAGCATTTAATTTCATGTACCGGGAGAACTTGGCTCGTCTGAAAGAATTAGGGACAGTTACCTTTTTCAGTCCCATGAGCGATGAACATCTGCCCGATTGTGATTTAGTTTATTTGCCGGGTGGTTATCCCGAATTTTTCCTGAAAGAGCTGGAAAGTAACATAGCCGTCAAGCAACAATTAAAAATGTATGTGGAAAGCGGAGGTCGTTTGCTTGCCGAATGTGGTGGGATGATGTATCTTTGTGACAGTATCCGGGGAATGGATGGAAAACAATATGCCATGGTCGGATTACTGCATCAGAGGGCTACTATGGAAAATATGAAATTAAGGCTTGGTTATCGAACCCTCCGGATAGGAGAGCAGGTATGGAAAGGACATGAGTTTCATTACTCTTCCATTGAAAAAGAACTTCCATCCATTGCGGAGGTGACAGATGCAAAAGGAAATCCTGTTTCCACTCCGCTTTATCGATATAAGAATCTGATTGCAGGCTATACACACCTCTATTGGGGTGAAATGAACTTAATGAAACTTTGGGAATGATGAGAAGAATATATACCCGTACGGGTGACAATGGAACTACCGGAATCTTTGGTGGTGAGCGTGTCGAAAAAGATGATATCAGGATTGAGGCTAACGGTACGATTGACGAACTGAATACGGTGATAGGAATAGTCCGCTCACTTCTTCCTGAACAGGATGAATGGCACGAATGGCTGTATGAAATACAGATGGAACTGATGTCATGCATGAGTCATGTGGCTACTCCATCCGTTAAAAGGGGCGAAAACCCGAATACCTTGCGTACGGATCTGACCGGTCTTCTGGAAAAAAGAATGGATACAATGAATACCGCTATGGAAGATAATGGCTATTTTATACTACCGGGTGGTACACAAATTTCTGCACAATTGCATCATGCGCGTGTTATAGCAAGGTGTGCCGAACGGAGGCTTTGCACATTACATCGGCAGGACCCGGTGCCGCAATCTCTGCTTGAATTCATCAACCGATTATCCGACTTGTTCTTTGTCATGGCACGCTATGAAATGTATCGGCAGCACTGGACTGAAGAGAAATGGAAAGCTTTCGGTTATAAGCGCAAAGCTTCAACCCCTGACCAAAGTAAATAGAAAGATGGAGAAGAAAAAACTAAATTCCTTTATGCTTGCCGGAACAGGTAGCGATGTCGGGAAAAGTATTCTGGCTGCGGCATTCTGTCGCATATTGAAGCAGGACGGATATCATCCTGCACCGTTCAAGGCCCAGAATATGGCTTTGAATTCGTATGCCACTCCCGAGGGATTGGAGATCGGCAGGGCGCAAGCCGTTCAGGCGGAAGCTGCCGGTGTTCCCTGTCATACGGATATGAATCCGTTGTTGTTGAAGCCAAGTTCCGAACATACTTCGCAGGTTGTGTTATTGGGGAAACCAATCGGTGACCGGAATGCGTATGAGTATTTCCGCAAGGAGGGAAGGGAAGAATTACGAAAAGTAGTCAATGAGTCGTATAATCGCCTCGCTACCAGATATAATCCGATAGTGATGGAGGGGGCCGGCAGTATCTCGGAAATTAATCTGCGGGACGTCGACCTGGTCAATATGCCTATGGCAAAACACGCTGGGGCAGATGTTTTTCTGGTAGCGGACATTGATCGTGGTGGTGTATTTGCCAGTGTGTATGGTTCTATTCTGTTGCAGACTCCGGAAGAACGTTCATTGATTAAGGGTATTATTATCAATAAGTTTAGAGGGGATATCCGCCTGTTTGAGTCCGGAATAAAGATGATCGAAGACCTCTGCAAGGTTCCTGTGCTTGGAGTAGTGCCCTACTATAAGGGAATTTATATAGAAGAAGAGGACTCTGTGATGCTTGAGTCTAAAAACCGGGAGGCTATAGCCGGAAAAATCAATATAGCTGTGATCTTGCTGCGTCATCTGTCTAACTTTACCGATTTTAATGTGTTGGAACGGGATGAACGGGTGCATTTGTATTATACCAATAATGTGAATGAAATAGCGAAAGCAGATATTGTATTGTTGCCCGGAAGCAAGAATACGCTGGATGATCTTTATGAATTGCGCTGTAACGGAGTAGTACAAGCTATTCTGAAAGCTCATCGGGAAGGGGCGACCATCATGGGCATCTGTGGCGGTTATCAGATGATGGGGCTGGAAGTACGCGATCCTGACGGAGTAGAGGGAAGTTTTAAATTACTTCCCGGCTTGGGGTTACTTCCTGTCATCACTACCATGCAGGGAGATAAAGTGACCCGGCAGGTGAATTTCACTTTTGATGAGTCGGATACGGTTTGTAAGGGATATGAGATACACATGGGCAGAAGCGTACCTGCCGGAGGATTCTCCCCTTCTCCTTTAAATAAACTGGAGGATGGAAGAGAGGATGGTTACCGGAATGGCCGGAAGTGTATGGGAACATATATTCATGGCATACTTGACAACCAGTCATTTATAGATTTCCTGCTCAAGCCTTATGCCGACAAACTGGAACAGCAGACCTTTGACTATGCAACATTCAAGGAAGAACAATATGATAAGTTGGCGGAACATGTGAGAAAACACATCAATATGCCGTTACTTTATAAAATATTAGAAAGAAATGATTGAGGGACACGGAGACGATCTTTATAAATACGGAAAGAAAATAGTTAGCAATTTCAGTTCGAATGTGTATAACCGGATCGATCATTCGGGACTTTACCAACGACTGAATGAGCGGCTCTCTACCATTTGCAGTTATCCCGAGCCGATGCCTTATTCTTTGGAAAGTGAAATAGCCCGGAGGTATTCGCTCACTCCCCGCCAAGTTTGTGTGACTAATGGAGCGACGGAAGCTATTTACTTGATAGCACAAGTCTTTCAAGGACGTATTTCAGCTGTGTTGGGACCAACCTTTAGCGAGTATGCGGACGCATGCCGGGTACATCGGCACAAAGTGAAGCCTTTTTATTCGTTGGACGCTTTACCGGAAGATGCGGAACTGGTGTGGATCTGCAATCCGAATAACCCGACAGGTGAAGTGCGAAATAAGGAAGACCTGAAAGCATTGGTCGATTCTCATCCTGATAAATTGTTTATATTCGATCAGTCTTACGAGTATTTCACATTAAAGTCACTTCTTGGGATTAAAGAAGCCGCTTCCTTTCCAAATGTGATCCTGCTCCATTCAATGACCAAGCAATACGCGATTCCGGGACTGCGGGTAGGTTATTTTACTGCCTCCGAGGGATTGACCGATGATGTTCGTTGCCGTCGGATGCCTTGGTCTGTGAATAGCCTGGCTATTGAAGCCGCAAAATATCTTCTGGAAGAGGGAGACGGCATTTCAGCGGATATTCCGCAACTTCTGGCAGAACGTGAGCGACTGACAAACCTCCTGCTTGCCACGGGGATGTTAGAAATATGGCCAACTGATACGCACTATATGTTGATAAAACTACGTATGGGGAAAGCGGCGGCCCTTAAGGATTTTCTAGCCGTGAATCATGGAATACTCATTCGGGATGCATCCAACTTTGAGGGATTGGACGAGCGTTTCTTTCGGATTGCTACGCAAACTCCCGAAGAAAATGATAAGCTGGTGAAAGCAATCAGTGAATGGATGGAGCAGATAATGAGTTAAGATATATTTTTGTTTATGATGAGTTACTTTATCGTTATAGGAGTAGTGCTGCGTGTTTTATTGCCGGCCTGGTTGATGGATCGTCTATTCGGTGATCCGGTGTCTTTGCCTCATCCTGTCATCTGGTTCGGCAAGATGATTGCTTTCGGGGAAAAGAGACTGAATAAAGGATCTTATAAGTTATGGAAAGGAGGAATCATGTCTGTTCTGTTGATCCTGTTCGTTTATTCGGTCACCATAGGAATCGAATATGCCCTTTCTTTTTTAGGAACTCCTGCGGTGATCGGTTTTGATATAATCTGCATTTTCTTTTGTCTGGCCGGAACTACATTGATTAAAGAGGTCAGAATGGTATTTGAGGCGGTTGATCGTTCTTTGGAAGAGGGACGTATTCAGGTTGCCCGTATTGTAGGGCGTGATACCTCCGAACTTTCTGCACAGGAAGTCAGGACTGCTGCTCTTGAAACTTTGGCGGAAAATTTGAGTGACGGAGTGATTGCTCCTCTTTTCTGGTATTTGTTGTTGGGCGTTCCGGGAATGATGGCCTACAAAATGGTGAATACGCTTGATTCCATGATTGGTTATCATAGTGATCGTTATCTCCTTTTTGGGCGTGTGGCAGCTCGTGTTGATGATGTCGCTAATTATATTCCTGCCCGTCTTACTGCTTTTCTGATGGTCTTGGCAAGTGGTCGGCTGAAACTCCTGTCATTTGTGAAGAGATATGGCAGGGAACATGCAAGTCCCAATTCCGGCTATCCGGAAGCCGCTCTTGCAGGTATCCTGAATTGTCGTTTCGGCGGTCCTCATCACTATTTTGGTCAACTCTTTACAAAGCCTTATATCGGAGTGAATGAACGTTTGCTGGACACATCCGATATGCGGATGGGAGTTGCTGTCAACCGTCGTGCAGAAGAGATGATGATTGTCCTGACTGTTTGTTTACGGGCGCTCTTGATATAGAAAAATTCCTCCATAGGCAGGTACTGCCTGAAATGCTTCTTCCGGTTGAATCAACTTTGCATAAATCTGTGCGCAAATCAATACGCCGCCATGAGCAAATACTACTATATTTTCAGCCTCCTTTTGTCTGACTTCGTCTAAAAACGCGGCTACCCGTTTATACTGATCGGCAAACGATTCTCCATTGGTTGCTTTTACATTCAAGTAATCGTCGTACCAGCACTGTAGATTCGGGTCTTTGATTTTATCAAAATACTGCATTTCCCAATCTCCGAAATTAAGTTCCAGTATTCTTGGGTCACGGATGGCATCTCCGAATCCGCAATATTGTGCCAGACGGGTGCATCTGGATAGAGGACTGGTGTAAGCCATATCAAAGTGAATGGATTCGATTTTAGCTTTGGTTACGGCTGCTTCTATCTCAAATGTAGGACGTAAAGGAACGTCTGACTGACCGTAACAAAGACCTTTAGGAACGTCGACAGAGGTATGTCTGATTAGATAAATATTCATAGGATTACTTATTTTATATAGATAGACATCACTGCTCCCAGCCAGAAACTTATTTCGCTTAAGAGAAATAATGCACCACAACAATCTCCGGTATATCCGTTCAAACGTCGTTTCATCATCCGGCAGATAAAGGAGAATACCAGAATAGGAAATATACACACGGGCCAGTAGCTTGGAGGAAGTAATAGGAGAGGCAGTATTCCCCCCATCGCAGACATAACGATCTCCCCCAAATTCATTCTTGTATATACTGTTCCGGATTTGCTATCTTCTTCTTTCCGTGCGTAGGGCAGGTAATTGATGATATTGGAAGAAATGAATTTGCTCCAGGTATCTCCGCTTAGTAATAAGAAAGGAGTAACTGTTAAGGGAAGTGCGACCAGTAGATTGTAAGCAAGCAGATAATAGATGATTAATCCCAAAACTCCGTAGCTTCCGATATGGGAATCTTTCATGATGCGTAACGTGCTTTCCCTGTTCGTTCCACCTCCGAATCCATCGAAGAAATCGGCCAATCCATCCTCATGCAATGCTCCTGTGATAAGTAAACGTGAAGTCAGTGCCAGGATTACGGCTACTCCGTGAGGTAAAATAGTACTGGCTCCCCAGAAAATCAATGCCATCATTCCCCCGGTCAGCCAGCCACTGAAACTCCAATAACTGACAACGTGTTTGAAACACTCCTGCGGAACTTCTTTTATTTTCCAGAAAGGCAATCGTGTAAAGAATATGAGGGCGGCAAGTATCTGGTTCATCTTAGAAATATTTAGTGATAGAGCATGAGCAAATGAATCCATCTCATTCAGCATTTTTACAGCAGAATCTACAATGGGATAGGCACAAACGGAACCGCTTCCTTCTCCAAGTCTTAGTCCGAGATTGAGTAGGGGACGTGCTCCGAGATAGTCCAATAATAGCTTATGTCCGCTCTCGTCTCCCTGATGACCGAATATGGCATAGCTCATCACTTCCGGATAAAGGCGTGAAGCGGCAAGAATACAATTGGTCATAATAAATCCATCAATTAGAATAACCATTCCCAGTTCGGCAGCTTTGAGCATTGCTCCTACGGCCATTACCATTTCGTAACCTCCGAAACGGCAGAGGATTTCTTCTGTGGAATGCTCTCCCGGATATTGTTCGAGAGATCTTTTCAGAACTTCGTATTTGTGATTTATTCCCTGATGATTGAGTCCGCTTCCTGCACCTACACATTGATCTAATGGGATTCCGGTGAAGCAAGTCATCCATAAGGAAGAGGGCGAAGTATTTCCGATTCCCATTTCACCGAAGCTAATGATATTGCAGCCTTCCTGGTGAGAAGTGTCCACACATTGGGCACCATGCTCCAGGCAGAGTTCCATCTCTTCAGGTGTCATGGCTGCTTCATGAAGGAAATTGCGTGTTCCTCTTCCGACTTTCATGTTAATGATGCCTTTTTCATAAGGCAAATCATAATCGACTCCTGCGTCTACAATTTTAAGAGTGAAACCGTGCTGTCGGCACAGGAAGTTAATCCCTGCTCCTCCATGAAGAAAGTTGCTGATTTGTTGCCAGGTTACTTCTTTAGGAGATGGGCTGACTTTTTCTTCTACGATGCCATGATCTGCGGCAAAGATTATATTTTGAGGATGAGTTAATCGTGGAGAAAGGGATTGTTGGATCAGTCCGATTTGCAAAGCGATTTCTTCCAGTCTTCCAAGCGATCCTTTAGGCTTGGTCAGATTATTGATTTTGTCAATCAGAGCTTCTTTGATAGCTTCATCCGGCTTTTGAATATGAAACGTTTTCATGTTTATTTTATTTTTACGGGAATACCACTTGCCATGAGATATACATCGTCGGCATGCGATGCGATGTATTGATTGGTCCAACCTTGCAAGTCTGTGAATTTACGTTGCAGTTTGTTCTCGGAAACTCCCCCCCAACCAATCTCATTAGTTACAAATATGAAAGTGGCGTCCTGCTGGGTAAATTTGTCGAATTCTTTTTTGACGGCTTCCAATGAGGAGGCAACATTAGAATCAAACTCCATAAAGAAGTTAGTGCACCAAAGAGTTACACAATCTATCACTACGACTCTGCCCGCTACATTGTGACGGCTCAA
Source organism: Bacteroides sp. AM54-2NS (assembly GCF_003602935.1). NCBI lineage: Bacteria > Pseudomonadati > Bacteroidota > Bacteroidia > Bacteroidales > Bacteroidaceae > Bacteroides > Bacteroides sp. AM54-2NS. The sequence continues at coordinate 105,764 of NZ_QTMZ01000017.1, read as the reverse complement.
TTCTTTTTCTTCTTCTATATTTGTCCATTCAGGACCGCGGTTCTTTTGATGGCGTTCCACCCTTTTTCTGAATTCTTCGTCCCATATCCTGGCAGTGGCCAAGTAAACCGGTGACGTAGTAAGTTCATGCGCTTTTTTTTCCGCGAACGAACTTTTACCGGATCGTTGTCCTCCTGTGATTAATATAATCCTTTTCATTAAGTTGCTGATTGAATAATGGATGGACAAAGGTATAAAAAATAACTCTGGGATTAAACGTTTTACGTAAAAGTTATTAACTTTGTCCCGATTTGTTTTAGATCAACATAAATATCAGACTTAACTACTATTGGATATGAACGCTTGTAAGTTAGTGGGATTGCTTTTGCTGCTACTTTGGGGACATACTACTTTGTATGCTCAACAAGTGAGAACTGTGCGAGGAAGAGTGCAGACAGTGGAAGCCGGCAGTAATGAGAAGCGGGCATTACCATCTGCCAGCATTGTTATTTTGGCGAAAAGCGATTCTGCTTTTATCAAGGGAATAACAAGTGATAAGAATGGGCGTTTCGTTCTTAATTATCAACCGCAGAAGAAAAAGAAATACCTGTTAAAGGTCTCTTTTATGGGAATGCAATCTGTATACCGGGCACTGGAAGACTCTGTATTGGTGAATATCGGTACAGTGGTATTGAAAGATGATGATATTCAGATTAGTGAAGTGACGATAACGGGAAAATTGCAGGAAGTAGTGATGGAGGGAGATACTACGGTTATCAATGCTGCCGCTTTTAAAACTCGTGAAGGAGCTTATCTGGAGGATTTGGTGAAGCGTGTTCCCGGATTGGTATATAATAAGAAAGATAATTCGTTGACATACAACGGACAGCCCATCAGTGAAATCAATGTAAATGGCGAAGCCTTTTTCTCCGGAGATAAAAAGACGGCACTCGAAAATCTGCCGGCAGATTTGATTAGTAAGTTGAAAGTGTACGATAAAAAATCAAAAGAAGAAGAATTTACCGGAATTAGTTCAGGAGAAAAGAAATATGTACTTGACTTGCAGACTAAGGATGAATTGAATAAAACCTGGCTGACAAATGCCACTGTGGGATATGGAAACAATCAAAAGAAGGATTTGGAAGGGCAGGTGAATTATTTTAGTAAAGACGGGGAAAATCTTTCTTTCATAGGACGTTCCACCAACCGATATCAGAATAGCACTTACAAGGATAATATTAATAATTCGGTGGGAATGAATATGACTCATAAATTCGGAAAGAAGTTTTCTTTGACCGGAAGCATGAACTATAATCTCAATCGGAACGGAAATATTTCTTCCATGTATCAGGAGCAATATTTAACTGCTGGTAACCAATATTCTGCGTCCACTAATGAAGGTAACTCTAAAAGCCGGTCGTTCAATTCTAATATCATGGGTAGTTGGGAAGTGGATAAACGTACACGCATACATTTTAACGGTGGTTTCAGCTTTTCTCCTAACCGGAATGAAAGTAATAGCCAGAATGCTTCTTTTGATGCTCCTCCTAACGTCAATCATGAAAGCTTGTTCGATGATTTTGAATCGATTTCCCAAGATATCAAAGTAAATCGTAGTGAAAACCGGTCGCGTTCGGAAGGACAATCGAACCGTTATAATTGGATGATGGGGATTATGAGGCGGCTGAATGAAAAAGGTACAACTTTAGGATTGAACATTCAAAGTTCGGATTCTTGGGGGGATAATGAAAGTTTTTCGCTTTCAAAAACTACTTATTTCCGTCTTAAAGATAAGCAGGGCAACGATTCTTTACTTTATCGTAACCAGTATTTGAAGTCACCCCAGAAAAATAATTCGTGGCGGGTAGGGATTAACTTCACCCAACCTATCGGTAAGAAAATGCATATTCGTGCAGCGTATAACTGGAACACTCATTATGAACGCGATAATCGCGACACTTATGAATTGTCTTCTTTGGCGAAGTCGGATGTTTTTGGTGAGTTGCCTCCTGACTATGAAACGGGGTATGTAGATAGTTTGAGTAATCGAAGTCATAGTCGTACTAATGGACATGATCTGAATGTAGGCTTCAATTACTCTGATGATACATGGATGGTGAATGCATCATTAGGGATTACTCCGCAAAGGCGAACCATTGAACGGAAAATGGGGAAACTGTATGCGGATACCACTGTGCATACTATCGACTTTCAGCCTATGATATGGCTGGCCTGGAAAAAGAAAGAGGCACGAATTACTTTCAATTATGACGGTAGAACCCGGCAACCTTCTTTATCGGACTTAATGCCACTTACAGATAATAGTAATCCATTATATATTACTCGAGGGAATCCGGATTTGAAGCAAATGTTTGCTCATAGTATGCGTATAAGCTTTCAACATTCTAAAAAAGGCATATCTGCGAATCTTGGAGGACAGTTGGAACAGAATAGCGTTACACAAGTAATGATATATGATGCACAGACTGGCGGACGTGAGACATATCCTGTCAATATAAACGGTAACTGGAATGTGTATGGAAGTGCTAACTGGTGGAAACGTTTAGGACATTTCTCTTTACGGTTGGATATGAACGGTAATCATAGTAATAGTGTCAGCATGATTAATGAAGATAGAAGTCTTGAGCCGGTGAAAAGTACAACGCGTGACACCGGCTTGAATTGTGAAGCGAATGTTTCTTATCAGCCTGCCTGGGGAGGTATTGACTTCTCTACTTCCTGGAATTATCAGTATTCGCTCAACTCTGTGAATGATAACAATACGTATACACGTTATTATAATTTCCGTTTGGAAGGATATGTTGATCTTCCTTTGGACATACAATTACGGACGGATGGGGCTTATACTTTCCGTAATGGTACAAATATCCGCAAAGGAGAAGATGATGAGATATTATGGAATGCGAGTGCTACCTGGAGGTTCTTGAAAAAGAAAGAAGCAGAACTGTCTGCTCATTGGGTAGACATTTTAGGAAAGAGGAAAAGTTATAACCGTATGGCAACTTCCGACGGCTTTTATGAGTATCGTACGCAGGAAATAAAAGGGTATTTCATCGTTACTTTCAAATATAACTTTCGTTTGATGATGTGATTTTTAGAAAAAAGTCGTATGTTTGCTACAGAACCATAAAACAAAATGTACTATGAGCGGTAATTATGTTATCAACATCGGTCGGCAACTAGGTAGCGGCGGAAAAGAAATAGGAGAGAAGTTAGCAGCCCGTTTGGGGATTGACTTCTACGATAAAGAATTGATTAATCTGGCTTCTGAAGAAAGCGGGTTGTGCAAAGAATTTTTTGAAAAAGCGGATGAGAAAGCTTCGCAAGGTATTATTGGCGGATTGTTCGGCATGCGTTTTCCTTTTATCAGTGAAGGAGCTATGCCATGTAATAACTGTTTGAGTAATGATGCCCTGTTTAAAGTGCAAAGTGATGTGATTCGTCATCTGGCGGCAGAAAAATCTTGTGTCTTTGTCGGACGCTGTGCGGACTATATTCTGCGTGAACATCCCCGTTGTGCGAATGTTTTTATTTCAGCCTCTAAGGAAGATCGTATTGCGCGATTATGCGCCATGCATCATATTGATGCGGAAGCTGCAGAAGAAATGATAGAAAAAGCGGATAAGAGACGTTCGGAGTATTATAATTATTATAGTTATAAAACGTGGGGAGCAGCTGCTACTTATCACTTATGTGTCGATTCTTCTTCTTTGGGAGTTGAAGAGACAGTTCGGTTTATAGAAGAATTTGTGGTGAAGAAACTACAGCTTATATAATAGGCGTAGAAGAAGTCTATAAGAAAAAGAAATAAAGCCGGTATATTCCATTGAAGGATATGACCGCTTTATTATTTATAAATAAAACATGATTTACATCATCGTTAATAATATCATCTGCCCCGTCAGAATACGGAGGAACATGGATAATGGGTAAACTGTAGAATACCCTACTGCCGGAGCATCTCCGGATGTTGTTTGATTGGCATAAGCCAATGCGGGCGGGTCGGTATTACTACCGGCTATCAATCCCATCAGGGTGAAGTAGTTTACCTTATAATATATCTTGCGATAGCACCGATTATAAGCAATGGGATAACGGTGATAAGGAAACCACAACCTACGTATAGTAATCCGTCACCTTCGACTACCGTTTGCACAAAGTTGGCTCCGGCATCTATACCGACACTAGCAAGGAAGAGCACGATACCGATTTCGCGAAGCATCAGGTTAGCGCTCATGGTTGTATAAGTCACTAAATGGAGCTTATGACCGAAACGTCCGATAAGAATAGCTACTACCAGCGGTCCGCCTGCCAAACCTAATTTCAGAGGAGTCGGCATACCGGGGAATGCTATAGGAAGGCTACCCAGAAGAATTCCTAAGAAGATACCAACGAAAATAGTCACAATGTTCGGTGTGTCCAGACGTTTTAACTGATTACCCAAAACACCTGCCACACGTTCAACTGCATCTTGCTGACCTACCACCATTACACGGTCACCTACCTGAAGTACCAGATTTGGATCGGCAAACAAGTCCATACCGGAACGGTTGATGCGGGTAACGTTCACTCCGTACATACTGCGAAAATGCATAGATCCTAAAGTCTTTCCGTTGATTTCCGGTTTAGTCACCAGAATACGGCGGGAAACCATGGGAAGGTCTTGTTTCTCCCAGTCGAGTTCCACTTCTTTACCGATAAATACGGTAATTGCAGGAGCATCTTCTTCTGAACAGACAATGAATAATTGATCCCCCATATTGAATATGGTTTCATGGTTGGGGATACTTACATGACCCTCATGACGAATACGGGAACAAACGAACTGACGGCCTAAAAACTCTTTGATTTCAATCAAAGTTTTTCCGCTGATTGATTCATTGCGTACTTCCAGACTCATCATGTGAGGTTTGTGATGTGCATCTCCACTTTGGATTTTCAGACTTTCTTCCTCTTTAGCCATATTGACACGGAAGATGTAGCGGATAGCAATGATTGAACCGATAATACCTACTACCCCTAGCGGATAAGCACACGCATATCCCAGTGCGATTTGTGGACCAGTGTAATTAAGCTGGTTCAATGCTTCATTGGCGGCACCAAGTCCCGGAGTGTTTGTGACAGCTCCATAGAGGATACCTACCATCATCGGCAGTTCTACCCGGCCATTCCAGAGGTAGTAAAGCCCCAGTGCAACGGCAATATTTAACACTACGATGCCTACAGCCAACAGGTTCAATGTCATTCCTCCTTTTTTGAAAGAAGAGAAGAAAGATGGCCCCACCTGAAGACCGATACAGAATACGAACAAGATCAATCCGAATTCACGGATGAAATGTAGGATGTGTGTATCGGCTGTGAAGCCGAAATGTCCCATTAGGATGCCGGCAAACAAAACAAATGTGACGCCCAAAGATACTCCGAATATCTTTATCTTGCCCAAATACACTCCGGCTGCCACTACAAATGCGTAGAGAAGCACGATGTGAGCTACGGAGCTGGGGTCCCACAATAAACTTTGTAACCAATCCATAATATAGCAGTTTTTATAATGTTTTTCTAAAAACGGGTGCAAAATTACTCATAACATTGGAGCAAATCAAATAAATGGAGAACTAAAAAAATAAAGAATGAAGAATTTCTATGCAGATTCTATGCGAGAGTGAGAGGTGTGCGAATTTTCTATAAAAAGAAGTTTTGTTTTAACTTATTGGTTATATTTGCATGTCGAACAACAGACAATTAGAAAGAGATAGATAAAAATAAAGACAATATTAATCTTGTTTTAATTTTAGATAAACTATGGCAGACAAAAAAGAAAAACTCTTCTCAGACTTTTCTCCTGTCTCCACCGAACAATGGATGGAGAAGGTTACAGCCGACTTGAAAGGTGCTGATTTTGAGAAGAAGCTCGTTTGGAAAACAAACGAAGGGTTTAAAGTGAAACCTTTCTACCGGATGGAAGATCTGGAGGGTTTAAAAACTACTGATGCGCTTCCCGGAGAGTTCCCTTATCTGAGAGGAACTAAAAAAGACAACAATGAGTGGTTGGTTCGCCAGGAAATCAGGGTAGAATGCCCCAAAGAGGCCAATGTAAAAGCACTGGACATCTTAAATAAGGGTGTTGATTCACTATCTTTCCATGTAAAAGCAAAAGAACTCAATGCGGAATATATCGAGACGCTGTTGAATGATATTCAGGCAGAGTGCGTTGAATTAAATTTCTCAACTTGCCAGGGGCATGTTGTGGAGTTGGCTAATTTGTTGGTGGCTTATTTCCAGAAGAAAGACTATGATGTGAAGAGCTGAAAGGCTCTATCAATTATGATTTCTTCAATAAGATGCTGACTCGCGGTAAGGAAAAAGGGGATATGGTGCAGACAGCGAAAGCGTTGATCGAAGCTATCCAGCCGCTTCCTTTTTATCGTGTATTGAATGTAAATGCAATCTCATTAAACAATGCCGGTGCTTATATCTCTCAAGAGTTGGGTTATGCATTGGCTTGGGGTAATGAATACATGAATCAGTTGACTGATGCCGGTATTCCTGCTGCCGTAGTAGCTAAAAAGATAAAATTCAACTTCGGTATCAGTTCCAATTACTTCCTTGAAATTGCGAAGTTCCGTGCCGCACGTCTGTTGTGGGCAAATATCGTAGCTTCTTATAAACCTGAATGTCTGCGTGATTGCGATAATAAGGGAGCTAACGGCGAATGTCGTTGTGCAGCAAAAATGGCGGTTCATGCCGAAACTTCTACTTTTAATCTTACTTTGTTTGACGCACACGTGAATTTGCTTCGTACACAGACTGAAGCAATGAGTGCCGCTTTGGGTGGGGTCGATTCGATGACAGTCGTTCCGTTTGATAAGACTTATGAGACTCCGGATGAATTATCAGAACGTCTGGCTCGCAATCAACAACTATTGCTGAAAGAAGAATCTCATTTCGATAAAGTAATTGATCCGGCTGCCGGTTCTTATTATATTGAGAACCTGACTGTATCCATTGCTAAACAAGCGTGGGAAATCTTCCTTGCTACAGAAGAAGCAGGTGGTTTCTATGCCGCATTAAAGGCTGGTACAGTTCAGACAGCAGTAAACGAAAGCAATAAAGCTCGTCATAAAGCAGTGGCACAGCGTCGTGAAATTCTGTTGGGTACTAACCAATTCCCGAATTTCAACGAAAAAGCCGGTGACAAGAAACCTGTGGAAGGAAAATGCTGCTGTGGAGGTGACTCTCATACTTGTGAGAAAGATGTGGATACATTGGTATTCGACCGTGCAGCTAGTGAGTTTGAAGCGTTACGTCTTGAAACGGAAGCATCGGGCAAACGTCCGAAGGCGTTCATGTTGACAATTGGTAATCTGGCGATGCGTCAGGCACGTGCGCAATATTCTTGTAACTTCCTGGCTTGTGCCGGTTATGAAGTAGTCGATAATCTAGGATTTGAAACAGTAGAGGCAGGAGTAGAGGCAGCGATGGCTGCGAAAGCTGATATTGTTGTCATCTGTTCCAGCGATGATGAATATGCTGAATATGCAGTTCCTGCTTTCAAAGCTTGAATGGTCGCGCTATGTTTATCGTTGCCGGTGCTCCGGCTTGTATGGATGACTTGAAAGCCGCAGGTATCGAAAACTTCATCCATGTTCGTGTCAACGTATTGGATACCTTGAAAGAGTTTAACGCTAAACTATTGAAGTAAGATGAGAAAAGATTTTAAAAACATCGATATATATGCCGCATTTCAGCCTGCTAACGGTGCTGAATGGCAAAAGGCTAACGGTATCTCCGCCGACTGGAAAACACCGGAACACATTGAAGTGAAGCCTGTTTATACAAAGGAAGATCTCGAAGGAATGGAACACCTTGGCTATGCTGCCGGACTTCCTCCGTATCTGCGTGGTCCGTATTCAGTAATGTACACCCTTCGTCCCTGGACCATCCGTCAGTATGCCGGATTCTCTACTGCCGAAGAATCCAATGCTTTCTATCGCCGTAATCTGGCTTCCGGTCAGAAAGGTTTGTCAGTAGCATTTGACTTGGCTACTCACCGCGGTTATGACCCCGACCACGAACGTGTAGTGGGTGACGTAGGTAAAGCAGGTGTATCTATCTGTTCATTGGAAAACATGAAGGTTTTGTTCGATGGTATTCCTTTGAATAAGATGTCTGTATCCATGACGATGAATGGTGCTGTACTTCCGATTATGGCATTCTATATCAATGCCGGTTTGGAACAAGGTGCTAAACTCGAAGAAATGGCAGGTACTATCCAGAACGATATTTTGAAAGAATTCATGGTGCGTAATACCTATATTTATCCGCCTGCATTCTCTATGAAGATTATTTCTGATATTTTCGAATACACTTCACAGAAGATGCCTAAGTTTAACTCTATCTCTATCTCCGGTTATCACATGCAGGAAGCAGGTGCTACCGCAGATATTGAGTTGGCTTATACATTGGCTGACGGTTTGGAATATCTCCGTGCCGGAACAGCAGCAGGTATTGATATTGATGCATTTGCTCCGCGTCTTTCTTTCTTCTGGGCAATCGGAACCAATCACTTCATGGAAATTGCAAGATGCGTGCCGCACGTATGCTGTGGGCGAAGATTGTGAAACAGTTTAATCCGAAGAACCCGAAATCACTGGCCTTGCGTACTCACTCACAGACTTCCGGATGGTCATTGACGGAGCAAGATCCGTTCAACAATGTAGGACGTACCTGTATTGAGGCTATGGCTGCAGCTTTGGGACATACCCAATCTTTGCATACCAATGCATTGGATGAGGCTATTGCTCTTCCGACAGATTTCTCTGCACGTATCGCACGTAACACACAGATTTATATTCAGGAAGAAACTTACATCTGCAAGAACGTTGACCCATGGGGCGGCTCTTACTATGTAGAATCTCTGACGAACGAACTGGCACACAAGGCTTGGGAACATATTCAGGAAATTGAAAAACTGGGTGGTATGGCGAAAGCTATCGAAACAGGTATTCCTAAAATGCGTATCGAAGAAGCGGCTGCACGTACACAGGCTCGTATCGACAGCGGTCAGCAGACCATTGTGGGTGTGAACAAGTATCGTTTGGAAAAAGAAGCTCCGATTGATATCCTTGAAATTGATAATACGGCAGTTCGTCTTGAACAGATTGAAAACCTGAAACGTTTGAAAGAAGGACGTAATCAGGCTGAAGTGGACAAGGCATTAGCAGCTATCACTGAATGTGTGAAGACCGGCAAGGGTAACTTGCTTGAACTGGCAGTTGAAGCAGCTCGTGTTCGTGCTACTTTGGGCGAAATTTCTTATGCGTGCGAACAGGTTGTAGGACGTTATAAAGCAATAATTAGAACTATATCAGGCGTGTATTCATCAGAAAGTAAAAACGATAGCGACTTCAAGCGTGCTTGTGAACTGGCAGAGAAGTTTGCGAAAAAAGAGGGACGTCAACCTCGTATCATGGTTGCAAAGATGGGACAGGACGTCATGACCGTGGTGCCAAGGTAGTAGCAACGGGTTATGCGGACTGTGGTTTCGACGTGGATATGGGACCGTTGTTCCAGACTCCGGCAGAAGCTGCTCGTGAAGCGGTAGAAAACGACGTTCATGTAGTAGGTGTTTCTTCACTGGCTGCCGGTCATAAGACATTGGTTCCGCAGATTATTGAAGAACTGAAGAAACTGGGACGTGAAGACATTGTGGTGATTGCCGGTGGTGTTATTCCTGCACAGGATTATGACTTCCTGTATAAGGCAGGTGTAGCTGCTATCTTTGGTCCGGGTACTCCGGTGGCGAAGGCTGCTTGTCAGATTTTGGAAATTCTGATGGATGAAGAATAACTTCTGAAATTCTTTAGAATCTTATAATATTCCCACTTTTTAGACTTGTTTTGGTTTAAAAGGTGGGATGTTTTTTTTGTTTGCATCCATTGCCTGAAATTAATTTTGCCTATATTTGCCCCGGGTTTCATAGTAAAAGACTCGACAGATGAACGAAACGATAGCAGAATTGGATATCCGTTTTGAGCAGTTTTATGCCGCTAACTTCCCTCGTGTGAAGAACTTTGCGAAGTTGTTGACCAAGTCGGAGGAGGATGCGGAAGACATTGCCCAGAATATATTTCTTAAGTTATGGACACGTCCTGAACTTTGGCAAGATCAGGAACCATGACTGGTTATCTCTATACTGTGACTCGGAATGAAATATTCAACCTGTTCAAGCATCAGAAGGTAGAGCAGGAATATGAAGACAAAGTTTTGAAAGCCCAGTTGTTGGGTGAACTTTGTGACGAAGATTCCTCCCTGTTAGAAAATCTATACTATAAAGAAGTATTAATGCTTATTAGGATGACACTCAGTCAGTTGCCTGATCGCCGTAGACGGGTTTTTGAGATGAGCCGTTTTGAAGGACTTTCTCATAAAGAAATAGCAGATAAACTGCAAATCCCCTTGCGTACCGTAGAAGATCACATCTATAAAACATTGACGGAACTCCGCAAAGTGTTAATGTTTGTTATTCTATTCCGTCTTTTCCCGTAGTTGTCCTTGCTGAGTAGTGATATTTACGTAAGCGTTTCTAAACAGAACAATAAATATCACCTTATGAAGAATTATATTCGCGATGTAATCGACCGTTATATCAATCACGACTATCCGAAAGAAGTCGATCAGGATTTCCGTACATGGCTGACCGACGAAGAACGTGCCGATGAAAAAGATCATGAACTCAATCAACTTTGGGAAGCTACCGAATCGGCAACGACTTCCGGCTACCGTCATTCTTTGGAACGGATGCGTGAACTGACAGGCATCGGAACGAGGCGCAGGATACATTCTTTACGTACTCATCTGGTAGTGTGGCGCGTAGCGGCAGCTTTGTTGATTGCATTTTCTTCCGTTTCTATCTATCTGGCTTTGCAGAACCGGCAGGCACCAGATTTGTTGCAAGCATATATTCCTACCGCCGAGATGCGGAACATCACTTTGCCGGATGGTACGCAGGTATTGATTAATTCCCAAAGCACTTTACTTTATCCACAGCAATTTAAGGGTGATACCCGTTGTGTGTATCTTGTGGGAGAAGCCGGCTTCAAGGTGAAACGTGACGAAGAGCATCCTTTTATCGTGAAGTCCTCGGACTTTCAGGTGACGGCACTCGGAACGGAATTCAACGTGACAGCCTACCCCGACGAAGAGGAAGTGACAGCTACCCTGATTTCCGGAAAAGTGTTGGTAGAGTACAATAATCAGCAGGGGCAGGAGATCTTGAAGCCGAACGAGCAACTGGCTTATAACAAACGTACCCGTTCCGGAAACGTACTTCATCCTGATATGCAGGATGTCACTGCTTGGCAACGTGGCGAAATCGTTTTCCGCAGTATGACATTGGAAGAAATCTTCACCCGTCTCGAACGCAAATACCCTTACACCTTTGTTTATAGTTTCCGTAGTCTGAAAGAAGACCGGTTCAATCTTACTTTCGGGCAAAATGCTTCTATGGAAGAAGTGATGGATATTATCGCTCGTGTGACGGGAAATCTGGACTATAAAATAGTGGGAGACAAGTGCTATATTTCAGGCACCGGGGAAGGGCGTCTCCGGCACCGATGAAGATAGGCTCCGGTACCGGGGAAGACATGCTTCGGCACCGGGGAACAAAATAGAACTTGTAAACACTGAATATTAACCTTAAAATACATTGAGCCTATGTGGAAAAAATATCCGGGAGAAGCTGCAACCTTCCCCCGGATGTGAAATCGAAATTCTTACTATTAGCGTTAACCAGACGCTACTAAATTCGAGAATCTAACTTTATCTGTATAAACTAATACTAAGAAGATGCAGCAAATTTATGAATTTATAGCCAATAAGCAGGCAATCAGTCGAGTATTTATGCTTTTTTTGTGCTGTCTGCTCCTTTCTACCCCTACTTTTGCTCAAAGTAGTAATGCCCGGATTACGATCCATAAGAAAAACATATCGGTCATCGAGGCATTGAAAGAAGTGGAAAAACAAACGAAACTGTCCGTTGGTTACAACGAGTCGCAGTTGAAAAACAAACCCTCCATCGATTTGGCGTTGGAAAAAGCCACGTTGGAGAACTCTCTCACGGAAATCCTAAAAGGTACAGGATATACGTATCAGCTCAAAGGAAAATATGTCATCATCGTTCCACAAGAACAGAAAGCAACCGAAACTGCTTCCACCAAACGTATCACCGGACGCGTACTGGATGATAGCGGAGAACCGTTGATTGGTGTCAATGTACGTGTGGAAGGTACAAGCATTGGAACTATCACAAACATAGACGGTAACTTTTCGCTCGAAGCTCCTGCAGGAAGTGTGTTGAGTATCAGTTATGTAGGTTACACTCCACAGACGGTAAAAGTAACCGGACAGAATACATATAGCGTGCAACTGGCTTCGGATACAAAACTGTTGAGTGAAGTCGTTGTAACAGCACTTGGCATCAAACGCGAGCAGAAAGCATTGAGCTACAACGTACAGCAAGTAAAGTCCGACGAACTGACCCAAATTAAGGATGCTAATTTTGTAAACAGCCTGAATGGTAAAGTTGCGGGTGTTACTATCAATACGAGCTCTTCCGGTGTCGGTGGGGCAAGTAGAGTGGTGATGCGTGGAACAAAGTCTATTGAACAGAGTAGTAACGCCTTGTATGTGATTGACGGTATTCCGATGTATAATTTCGGTGGCGGAGGAGATACGGAATTTGGTTCAAAGGGAGCTACCGAGGCCATTGCTGATATTAATCCGGAAGATATAGAAAGCATTTCCGTACTGACTGGAGCGGCAGCTGCCGCCCTTTATGGTAGTAATGCGGCAAACGGTGCGATTGTGATTACTACAAAAAAAGGACAGGTAGGTAAGCTGCAAGTAGGTGTATCAAGTGGCATCGAATGGTTGAATGCTTTTAAGATGCCCAAGTTCCAGGACCGTTATGGTACAGGTAGTAATGGTAAAACAGGAAATTCCAATATTTATAGCTGGGGACCGAAGTTGAACTCGGCTGCTCAGACAGGATATGAGCCGGATGATTTTTTTGATACGGGTGCAGTATATACAAATTCCGTTACGTTGTCTACCGGAACGGATAAAAATCAGACTTTCTTTTCTGCAGCTGCCGTCAATTCGGCAGGGATGGTTCCCAACAATAGGTATAACAGATATAATTTCACTTTCCGCAATACGACCAGTTTCTTGAATGATAAGATGAAACTGGATGTAAGTGCAAGCTATATTCTTCAGAACGACCGTAATATGACCAATCAGGGGCAGTACTCCAATCCGTTGGTTTCTGCTTATCTTTTCCCTCGTGGGGATGATTTCTCTATAGTGAAGAATTTCGAGCGTTGGGATGAAGCCCGGAAAATTAGCGTACAGTTTTGGCCGCAGGGCGAAGGTGACCTTCGTATGCAGAATCCTTATTGGATTGCTTACCGTAATCTCCGTCTCAACAATAAGAAACGCTATATGGCTTCAGCAGGTTTGAGTTACCAGATTCTTGACTGGCTGAATGTGGCAGGGCGTGTCCGCATCGACAATACTCATAGCGAATATGAAGGCAAGCTTTATGCAAGCAGTAGCAACACGCTGACTGACGGTAGTTCACAAGGCCATTATACAGTAAATAACGGACAATATTCGCAGACTTATGCCGATGTGTTGGTGAATATTAATAAACGTATTCAGGATTTTACGATTGTAGCCAATATCGGTGCCAGTTATAGTGGAGTGACTAGTAAGGAATTGGGCTATGCGGGGCCTATACGAGAAACTGGTATTCCTAATCTGTTCAATGTTTACGACCTTGACAACGCAAAAAAACGTGCTACGCAGGTGGGTTGGCGCGAAGCGACCGAATCTATTTTTGCCAGTGCCGAAGTAGGGTGGAAAAGTATGCTTTATCTCACCGTTACAGGACGTAACGACTGGGCTTCGCAGCTGACACATTCTCCGCAGGCTTCATTCTTCTATCCTTCCGTAGGGCTTTCGGCTGTCATCACTGAAATGTTGAAACTGCCTGATTGGGTGGATTATCTTAAAGTACGCGGAGCGTTCAGTTCCGTAGGTAATCCTTATCCTCGTTTTCTTACCTATCCTACTTACTCGTATGATGCCAATAAGCAGGACTGGAAATCGCAGACGAATTATCCCATTGGTAAACTATACCCCGAGCGTACTGACTCATGGGAAGTAGGTCTGGATGCAACCCTGTTTAAAGATTTCAAATTGAGCGGATCTTTCTATTACGCCAATACTTATAATCAGACATTTGATCCTCGGCTTCCTGTTTCGTCAGGATATGACAAATTGTATGTACAGACCGGATATGTACGCAACTATGGTTTCGAGGCTATGTTGTCTTATGGGCATCGTTGGGGAGATTTCGGCTGGGACAGCAGCTTTACTTTCTCGGCCAACAAGAATGAAATCGTCGAACTAGTGAAGGATTATGTTCACCCGGAAACGGGCAAAACTTACAACGTCGATAAACTGGAACTCAAAACCGATGAAGGTCGCGGATTCGGAAAGGCGAAATTTATCCTGAAGGAAGGTGGTACGCTGGGCGATCTTTATACCCATGCCGATTTGAAGCGTGATATTAACGGTAATATCCTGATTGACGATAGCGGCAATGTGACAGCCATCGACAATGCCGGTGACATAAAGTTGGGAAGCGTACTTCCTAAGGCAAATTTAGCCTGGAATAATAGCTTCTCTTATAAAGGTATCAATGCCGGTTTCTTGTTGACAGCCCGTTTGGGCGGAATCGTTTATTCGGCAACACAGGCTTATCTTGATCTCTACGGAGTATCTGAAACATCTGCTGCCGCGCGTGATGCCGGAGGAGTATGGATAAACGGCCGTAGCCGCGTGAATCCGCAAAGCTTCTATGAAGTGGTAGCATCGCAGAGCGGATTGCCTACCTACTATACTTATAGTGCTACCAACCTGCGTCTGCAGGAGGCACATATCGGTTACACCGTTCCGCGCCGCTGGCTGGGCAATGTCTGTGATATCAATGTATCCCTTGTGGGCAGAAATCTCTGGATGATCTACTGTAAAGCTCCTTTCGATCCTGAAGCAGTAGCTACTACGAACAACTATTATCAGGGAATCGACTACTTCATGATGCCGAGTACCCGGAATATAGGATTTAACATAAAGATTAACTTCTAAATACTATGATGGACATGAAACGAATATATAACATTCTTCTGATAATGATCCTTTCATTATTTCTGCTTCCGTTGGGCGGTTGTTTCGACAGCGACATCAACCGGAGTATGTACGAAGCGGACGGAGAAGAAATGCAGCGTGAGAATCATATTGTAGGTGCTACGCTCAAAGGAATGCAGGGATTGGTGATTCCTACACGTGAACACCTTTACCAGTTTATGGATGCCATGGCAGGAGGAGCATACGGTGGTTATCTGGAAGGAATTGTAGACACTTGGGTGATGAAATTCTCTACTTTCAATCCCGAACAGGGATGGCTCAAATCCCCGTTTGCCGATCCGATTAAAGACATGTACCCGCAGTACCGCGATATGATGAACAAGACGGATGACCCTGTGGCTTTAGCTTTTGGTAAAATTCTCCGGGTGTGTATCATGCATCGTGTGACGGACATTTATGGTCCGATTCCTTATTCGAAGATGATGGATAATGATAATTCGGGTGAAGACCTGGCTGTCCCTTACGATTCGCAGGAGCAGGTATATACACAGATGCTGAAAGAACTGGAAGAAGCGGATAAAGTGTTGGAGGAAAACAAAGACCTGTCGTCCGAGGCTTTCCGCAAACTGGAAGACTTGTATTACGGAAATATTTCCAAATGGCGTAAGTTTGTACATTCCATGCAACTTCGCATTGCCATGCGTATGAGCTATGTCAATCCTACCGAGGCGCAACGTATTGCGCAGAAGGCTGTGGAAGCGGGAGTGATTGAATCGAATGAGGACAACGCCATGCTTCATGTGGCGGAGAACCGTTCGGAGTTGCTATTTAATAACTGGAATGACTACCGTATCAGTGCCGATTTAGTTTCTATTATGAAAGGTTATGAAGATCCGCGTTTGGATAAGATGTTTGTCAAAGGTGTGCAGACAGTCGATCAGGATGGCGAGAAAGTCGATGTATACGATTATTACGGTGTACGTATCGGCATATTTACCCAGAAGAAAGACGACATGATTAACCTTTACTCAAAGCAGGTGATTTCCAGCACCGATCCTTATCTCTGGATGAATGCGGCGGAGGTGACTTTCCTTCGTGCCGAGGGCGCGTTGCGTGGTTGGAATATGGGAGGCGATGCGCAGGCATTGTATGAAAAGGCTATTGCCCTTCATTCGAAGAGCGTGGCGGAGCCACCGGAGCGGACCAATATGTGAAGGATGCGACGAAAAAGCCTATAGACTATGTGAACCCGATGGACGGGGCTGATATTAAGTATAGCCATCCGGCGGTAAGTACCATTACGATTGCCTGGGAACCTGGAGCGGAGTATTTCGAACGGAACCTGGAGCGTATCATTACTCAAAAATGGATTGCAATATTCCCGCTGGGGCTGGAAGCATGGGCGGAACATCGTCGTACGGGCTACCCGAAGTTGTTGCCTGCCGTGGAGAATAAAGACCCCAATAATAGTGTGAATGTAACAATCGGTCCCCGTCGTCTGCCTTTCCCTGCAGATGAATATACGGGAAATCCGAAATACATCGATCAAGCTGTAGAAATGCTGAATGGTCCCGATGCCGCAGGAACTAAACTTTGGTGGGATAAGAAAGACCATTCCATTGAGAATAGTCAATCTTCAAACTAGAATGAACCTTTAAATCAATGAGATTATGAAATATAAATCAATTTTTAAGTTATGCCTACTGACTACTTTCCTGTCGGTTGCCACCATCAGTTGCGACGACTGGACGGAAATGGAAATACACGATAGTCAGGTGAATGGGTTTAAGGAACAGAATCCGCAAGAATATGCGGCATATACGCAGAATCTTCGTGCATATAAAGCAACGAAACACGCTGTCGTTTATGCCCGGTTGGATAATGCTCCGGAAGTATCTACTAGTGAGAAGGACTTTCTCCGTGCGTTGCCGGACAGTATCGATATAGTGACGATGCGTAATGCCGACCGTCTGTCCGAATATGACCGGGAGGATATGAAGTTGGTACGTGAGGATTATGGTACGAAAGTGCTTTACTATATAGATTGCACGGCTAAAGATAAACTGAATACCTCTATTACTTCTGCTGTTGAGGCAGTGCGTACAGGGACATTTGACGGGCTTGCCCTCGGTTCGGAAGGCTCTGCGGTAGACGTCTCGGCGTTAAAGTCGCTACTGGATGCTTTGGGACAGACACCGTGTCTGTTAGTTTTTGAAGGTACCCCTTCCTTGTTGCCGGAAGCGCAGCGCAGCCTTTTCAACTATTTCGTACTTGATATTTCCGGTGCATCCGATGAATATGATATAGAAACCTCCGTATTTTATGCCACCGGATATGGCAAGGCCGCTCCGGACCGTCTGTTGTTGGCTGTCACTCCTGACGGTACATTGACCGACTATAACGGAGTGACGCGCAATGCCATCGCCGGTGCTGCTTACGGTGCTCTCAATATGGAAACACCATTGGGAGGTATTGCTATTTACAATATCTCTGCCGATTACTACGATACTGATATTATTTATAAACAGACCCGTGGAGGTATTCAATTCCTGAATCCTGCTTCGGCTCACTAAACGATGTAAGCTATGAGAATACATAAACTTTATCAGTGCTTTGCAGCCGCAGTTTTGTTATTTCTGCCGGTTGCCTGTGATAATACGGATTACAGCGAAAAGTCACCGTTCGATAATTCGGCATACTTGAATGTGGCTGCCAGTAAAAATACGGAGGCTTTCACTTTTAACCGTAAGGTGACAAGCCAAACGAAGACTTTTGCGGTGAAATTGTCTTATCCGGCGGGGGATGATGTGAAGGTCAGCTTGAAGGTAGACGCTTCGTTGACTAGTGAATATAATGCAAAGAACGACACGCATTATGAAGTGCTGCCTGAAACATATTATCAGCTGTTGAAAACAGAAGTGGTGATTCCTGCCGGAAAGACTACTTCCGAAGAAGTAGGCATTAAATTCTCCAAACTCGATGAGTTGGAGATTGACGTAACTTACCTCTGCCCGCTTTCCATTGGAGGAGCCGATGGAGTGGGAGTAATGGACGGTTCGCGCACGATGTATTATTTGGTACGCCGTTCCAGTGCCATTACTACGGCAATGAACTTAAAGAATATTTATGTTGCTGTGCCTGGGTTCGATAAAGGAAGTTCGACGTCAGATGTGGTGAATAACTTGAGTGCGGTAACAATGGAAGCTATTATACGAGTGAACAGTTTCCAGCAAGAAATATCCTCTATAATGGGCATTGAACAGTATTTTCTGATGCGTATTGGGGATAAAGAATTTCCGAACCGACAGTTACAAACACAGACTACGTTTGGTAAATTCCCCGAAATCAATAACCAGAAATTACTGTTGGCAGGTGAGTGGTATCATGTGGCATTGACATGGGATATAGCTACTGCGACTATTGCTTTCTATGTAAACGGACAATTACAAAGTATAAGTACCAGTCATGGTAAAAGTGACTTGACTAGTATCAGTTTGGGAGATAAGTTACCTGATGATGAATTTGGGAATGGGGGTGATTTTAACTTCTATTTTGGGCGTTCTTATGGAGAGTCGCACGATATAAGCCGCCAGTTTGATGGTGAGATATGTGAAGCTCGCATTTGGAATGTAGCCCGTACACAAGAACAGATTTATCAGAATATGTATGAAATCTCTAACCCGACAACCGAACCGGCTTTGTGTGCTTATTGGAAGTTCGACGAAGGGACAGGCACTGTCGTGGCAGACCGAACCGGGCATGGGAACGATGCGAAGGTAGTACCTTACTGGAAAGGTAGTGACCATCTCGAAATGTACAGTAAAACCGATGCGGAATTGTGGCCGAGCGGAATCGAAGTACCGAAAGTGAATCAGGAATAAGTGTGTAGAACTTTTTAAATAATCTATATATGAAACGAATAATACGAAATATATCTTTGTGTGCGTTGCTAGCAGTGGCAATGGGAGCCTGCGAGGAAGAGGCTGCATTGGTGAACCCAAGCGTTGCGCATGACAAATCTACACAGTCACCGGAAGAAGTTGTTGAAGCCGCTTCCTTGCAAAGTGCTTCAGCACCGGGAAGTGGACTTATCTTCCGTGACTTTGTGGTACAGACAGGTGATGAACTATATGTGGAATTGGCGAAACCGGCGGAGCACGACATGACTTTTACCATAGGTTTGAATATTCCTTTAAGTAACGAGGAGTTGAAAGCTTTGCCAGCAAAGTATTATAATATATTTATAGAAAACGTGATAGAAGAACCGGGAGATAAGTTAACTATTACCAACGAGGGAAAAGTAACGATAGCTAAAGGCGAACGGAAATCGACGCGGGTAAGCTTTGCCTTATCAAGAATGACTGTTGATGCTTCAATGGCTGGGTCTCAATATCTGTTACCATTGGTAGCGATGGACGAGGATGGCAATCAATATAAGCTTTTCTATTCTATCACGGAACGAGATGAGGAATATCAGGATAGAACTAAAAAAGATTATAAAGTAGTAGCGTATATTGATACGGAAGTGATGAATCCTTTGATAGCTGACAAAACTACAGCTAAACTAGAGTATCTGAGATCTCGTAGAGACAGAGAAACGATTTATGAAAATGTACCTGTTGTTGATATTGTAAATGTGCGCAAAGCCTTTTGGGATATGATGCTTCCTCTCGGAGAGTAATTTTGAAGTATACACCAGATATGGAATATGTGCTGAAGCACAATGTTCAGTACATTCAACCGTTGAGGCGGAATGGTCTGAAAGTGTGTCTTTCTATCGAAGGAGGTGGAACGGGAATAGGCTTCGCTAATTTGACAGATCCTCAAATAATTGATTTTGTGGCTCAAGTTAAGGTAGCTGTAGAACTGTTTCAGTTGGATGGTATTCATTTGCGTGATGAGGGAGCCGGATATGACAAGGCCGAAGCACCGACTGTCAATGAAACTTCGTATCCGAAATTAATCAAGGCTCTGCGTGAAGCAATGCCGGATATAATGCTCACTCTTGCAGATGATGGCGGTACTACAGCCACAATGAATAAAGAACAAGAGGGCATTGTAGTGGGCGATTATATTGACTTGGCTTGGAATGTAATCTGGGATTCTCCGGTAAATCCTTGGGCGGATGGTTCGGAACGCAAACCCATTGCAGGGATGACGAAAGAACGTTATGGTGGAATTGCGCTTTATATTAAAGAACGGACCCCAGAAGACATGGGATTTTTTGAAGAATTGCAGGCAAAAGCTAGAGTAATCACTATAGACGAAGGACTTGGAAAAGTTGCGGTTGTAGAAAACATTCCTTATAGGCAGTATAATTTAGAAACGATGGTTGTTGATGGATTTAAGAATCTTTTGATGTGCTTCCATGACAATAATGATGGGAATTATCCTAAATATAGTGCAGCTGTACAAGAAGCTCGAGTTGCGACGCAATTTTATGCTTTCCGCAAAGACTGGTAAGGGAATAAAATAAGGAAGAGGTTGCCCTGTAAGTCTGATAAGTATATCATTCTGTCATTCAGAATGTAGTAAAGAATCTTTTCTTTGTATATTCGAAAGAGTAGATTCTTCGCTTAGCTCTGAATGACAGAGTTAAATGATAGCAAACAATATCTTTTCGGACTGCCTCAATCCGGTAAACTTTTTATTGATATTCTTTATTTTTTCGTTTAATAATATTCATAAAACCAAGTAGAAACAACATCATAATGAAGAATGTATTGAAAATCTGGTTAGTCGACAACACTGTAACCGTCGACAACAAAGACGATAAGATCGGTCAGCTCGAATCGTCCGGTAATCTTTCGTTGCAGGATATACTCGATGAGATGCACAAGGAAGACACCGGGCTCCGTCCCGAAACCATCGAGCACGTCGTGAAGCTCTACAACCGTGTTGTGAGCGATCTCATCCTTAGCGGATATAGTGTCAACACCGGTCTTTACCACGCCGTAGCGCAACTCCGCGGTGTTATCGATGGCGGAAAATGGAATCCCGAGAAGAACTCCGTCTACGTCTCCTTCACCCAAGACAAAGAACTGCGTGAAGCTATCGCCCAAACCTCTATCAGTATTTTGGGCGAACGCCAAAGCGTGATGTACGTTGCCGGATTCTCACCTGCCACCGCCATTGCAGGCCGTCCGTTCACAGTCAATGGCCGTATGTTGAAAATTGCAGGTACGGATTCTTCCGTCGGCATCACTATCACCGACAGCAAAGAACAAACCACACCTGTCGACCTCAATATGTTGGCCGTCAACAAC
Organism: Bacteroides sp. AM54-2NS; assembly: GCF_003602935.1. NCBI lineage: Bacteria > Pseudomonadati > Bacteroidota > Bacteroidia > Bacteroidales > Bacteroidaceae > Bacteroides > Bacteroides sp. AM54-2NS. The sequence goes on along the minus strand of NZ_QTMZ01000017.1, from coordinate 84,288 downwards.
CCGTCACAACTCACATTCATTGTTCCTGCCGGTCTGGCCGATGGCGAATATACCCTCACCGTCACTACACAGTATGCAGGAAGCACGCTCCTGAAGACACCCCGAACCGCTATCGCTACTTTCTACGTCGGCACGAAACCCGATGCAGGAGGCGGCTCCGGTTCCGGTGGTAGCGAAGGCGGCGGAGGAGAGGCGCCCGATCCTGCGGCATAAATGTTCTCTTGGCCTGGCGGAGCAATGTCCCGCCAGGTTTATGCAGAGAGGCTGCATAGCTCTATACACGCATCATGTATAGAGTTGTGCAGCCTTCGTGTATAGGGCTATACATGCTAAATGCATAACTTTGATCTTTTTCTCTGTTTTGCCCTCTTTTTCATCAAAGACTTATGTATATAGCCATAATTGAGCTTGGTATTTATTTATCTTTTTCGTATTATCTTTTTTATGGTACTAATTTATTAGTACTTTTGTCTTTACCGAAAGAAAAGATCAACGATTATGGCAAGAATAACGATTCCATACGCAGTGGCCGACTTCGCAGAAATGCGTGAACGTGGCTTTTATTATGTTGATAAGACAAATTACATTCCGGGGCTTGAAGACTATAATGCTCCCATCTTTCTCCGTCCCCGTCGTTTCGGGAAAAGTCTGCTCATCTCCATGTTGGCCCACTACTACGACCGTACGAAAGCGAATCGTTTTGAAGAACTTTTTGGCGGCACCTGGATTGGCGAACATCCTACGGAAGAACATAATCAATATTTGGTGATTCGTTATGACTTCTCGGCTATGGTGATGGCGGATGATATGGAAGGGGTGGTACAGAACTTCAATGACCTGAATTGTGGACCCGTGGAAGTTACGGTAGAACATAACCGAGACCTGTTTGGTGATTTTCAGTTTACAACTCGAGGAAATGCTGTGCAGATGTTGGAGGAACTTTTGGGTTATATCAGCTCACATGGATTGCCTAAAGCATATATATTGATTGACGAATACGATAACTTCACCAATCAACTGCTTACTTCCTATAATGACTCACTTTATGAGGAAGTAACCACTAGTGATAGTTTTCTTCTCACCTTTTTTAAAGTTATCAAAGCGGGTATCGGCGAAGGCACGATTCGCACTTGTTTCTGCACAGGCGTATTGCCTGTCATCATGGACGACCTGACCAGCGGGTACAACATTGCGGAAATCCTCACATTCAAACCCGTTTTTTTTGAATATGCTCGGCTTCACCTATGAAGAAACGAAAACATACTTGCGCTATGTACTTGATAAATATGCTCCCGGTGCAAGCGAAGAACGTTTCGAGGAAATCTGGCAGCTTATTGTGAACAACTACGACGGTTATCGTTTTAGCCCTGTCGGTGAACGTCTTTTTAACTCCACTATCTTAACTTATTTTTTTAAGAAATTTGCCGCTAATGCCGGAAGTATTCCCTCCGAACTGATCGATGAGAACCTGCGTACGGACATCAACTGGATTCGCCGCCTGACTCTTTCGCAGAACAACGCCAAAGAGATGCTCGATGCCCTGGTGATAGGCGGTGAATTGTCATACAACGTCAGAGATCTGTCCGGCAAATTTAACAAGAAGAAATTCTTCGAGAAAGAATTCTATCCGGTCAGCCTGTTCTATTTAGGCATGACAACCTTGAAGAGTGCTTACCGCATGGTACTTCCCAACATGACCATGCGCAGCATCTACATGGATTATTACAACCAACTGAACAAGATTGAAGGTAACGCCAGTCGTTACGTCCCGGTTTATGAACTGTATGATTCCAACCGTAGTCTCGAACCCCTTGTTCAAAACTATTTTGAACAATATTTGGGACAATTCCCCGCACAGGTCTTTGATAAGATTAATGAGAACTTTATCCGTTGTTCTTTCTACGAACTTGTCTCCCGCTATTTGAGCCATTGTTACACTTTTGCCATCGAACAAAATAACTCCGTCGGTCGTTCGGATTTTGAAATGATCGGCATCCCCGGCACGGATTATTACACGGACGATCGCGTGGTGGAATTTAAATACTATCGTTCCAAAGATGCCGACCGTATGCTTGCGCTCACCGAACCGCTGGTAGAACACGTAGAGCAAGTGAAAGGTTATGCCGCAGATACAAAAAGAAAATTCCCCAATTACCATGTTCGTTCGTACATTGTGTATATCTGTGCCAACAAAGGGTGGAAGTGTTGGGAGGTTTAATATGAATCATTTGTAGATAAATATGAGGAAGAAGTAATTATACTCTCTTATTCCTCGGGTAGCCATCGACTGACATTTCGTGTGTCAGTACTGAATTCTATTCCAACCTTTTTGACTTCCCGTTCATCTGCCTGATAAGGGATAAGATATCCTTTATCTTCGATTTGCTGTAATGCTTGCTCGGCTGTGCCATTTAGTTTGAATTCGAATACATAAATATACTTCGGTGTTTTGACAACTGCATCAGCCCGTCCTTTTGCACTGCGTACTTCTGCTTGTGTGAACTGTCCCATGAGTTTGAATATCAGATAGAAAACAGTCTGGTAATGCCGCTCTGTCTGGTCATTCAGTTCGTAAGGTATATCGGCAAAGAAGGCTTGAAGGCGGGTTAGAAAAGCATTGATATTGCCACTTTCCAACTCATGGACAAATTTGCCAATATAGAAATCTTGCTCATTATCGGGAATATTAGAGTAGAATGGCAGAAGGAAATTCATAAAGCCATATCTCACTTCATCATTGGGAAAAGCAAGTTGATAAGTCTTGAAACGAGGGTCGTATTCTTTAATCGTCAGATACCCGCTTTGATAAATCAGCGGAATAGGATTCCTGCTTTCTGCCCGGTACTCGTTGAATGACGCTGCGTTTGCTTCCACTCCGTCAATGAGCGTTCGCAGGTCATAGTTGCTATCCATCAGCATCTTGACAAGGAAAGTAGGAGTGCCTGTCTGAAACCAGTAATTCTCAAATTTATATCCATCGAACACATTTAATACACTGAACGGATTGAACATGCCTTCTGCATATTCACAGAAATGATACCCGTCGTAAAGTGAGGTCATCTTATGGATTGTATCTTCTGGTGTCATCCGGTTGTATGAGGCCAGCTTATCCAATTCCGGAGTGAATGTATCTATCAGTTCCTGCTTGGTGATGCCGCAAATGGTGGCATAAGGCGGTTTCATGCTGATATCATTCAGTTGATTCAAATCACTGAATACACTGACTTGTGAGAATTTGGTAACACCTGTCAGAAATACGAAACGCAGATAGCGGTCAGCACTTTTCAATACTCCATAGAATGCTTTTAGCATTTTGCGGTATTCTTCAAACAAGGGCAGATTATCCAGAGCTTGCAAAAGAGGTTTGTCATATTCGTCTACTAATACGACTACTTGCTTTCCGGTTTGCACACATGCGCGTTCTATAATATAGGCGAATCGTTCTTCCGGTTGTCGATCTTGCTTTTCGGTTCCGTAGATTGCTTCCCATTTTTCCAGATGTTGGTTGAGCATCGCTATCAGATCTGCCGGAGAATCATACTTGCGTGCATTCAAGTCAATATGAAAAACCGGATAGACTTGCCAGTCAACTTCCATTTGTGAGATGGCTAGTCCTTCGAATAAGTCCTTGCGTCCCAAAAAGTAAGCCTCGAAAGTGGAAATCAGCAGGCTTTTTCCGAAACGTCGGGGACGGCTAAGGAAATAGGGGATGCTTGTGGACACCATTTTTCCGACAAGGGCGGTTTTATCTACATACAGATAATTTCCTTTGCGGATTTTCTCGAAAGTTTGTATTCCGATGGGCAATTTGCGGTTTAAATCAATCATACTTGTTCTTTGTTATAAGAATTCTACTCTTGCAAAGGTAACATATTTTGTGGGATATTGTTCTTTTAGACAAATATTCGTGTAACTTTGCAAATTGATAGTTTAAAAACAAGAAGAGAAAAAATGATAGTTTGCATAGCCGAAAAGCCGTCTGTAGCACGTGATATAGCCGAAGTACTCGGCGCTCATACCAGAAAAGAAGGATATATAGAAGGAAACGGATACCAGGTGACCTGGACATTCGGGCATCTTTGTACCCTGAAGGAGCCACATGAATACACCCCTAACTGGAAATCATGGAGCTTGAGCAGTCTGCCGATGATTCCGCCACGTTTCGGTATCAAGCTGATTGGGCATGATCCGGGTATTGAGAAGCAGTTTCATGTGATAGAGTGGCTGATGCAGAATGCGGATGAAATCATCAATTGCGGTGATGCCGGGCAGGAGGGAGAATTGATTCAGCGCTGGGTGATGCAAAAAGCTGGCGCACGCTGTCCGGTGAAGCGCCTGTGGATTTCTTCGTTGACGGAAGAAGCTATTCGTGAAGGATTCTCGAAACTGAAAGACCAAGCTGAATTTCAATCACTTTACGAAGCCGGTCTTTCCCGTGCGATGGGTGATTGGCTGTTGGGAATGAACGCTACCCGTCTTTATACCCTTAAATACGGTCAAAACAAACAGGTGCTCTCTATCGGTCGTGTACAGACACCGACGCTGGCATTGATTGTCAACCGTCAATTGGAGATAGCCAATTTTGAACCCAAACAATATTGGGAACTGAAAACAAACTATCGTAATACCACTTTTTCTGCACTCATTCGCAAAAGTGATGAAGAAATTGCCGCGGAAGAGGAAAAGAACGGCGGAAAAAAGAAAATAGATAACCCGGGCATCGACTATTCCAACCGGGAAGAAGGCGAAAGCATTGGTAGAACGTATTAAAGACCTACCTTTTGTAGTCACCAATGTCGGCAAGAAAGACGGGAAGGAATACGCTCCACGTTTGTTCGATTTGACTTCCCTTCAGGTAGAATGTAACAAGAAATTCGCTTATTCGGCCGATGAAACACTGAAACTGATCCAGTCTCTTTATGAGAAGAAAGTGGCTACCTATCCGCGTGTGGATACCACTTTCTTGAGCGATGATATTTATCCGAAATGTCCTGCTATCCTGAAAGGACTCCGTGATTACGAAGTCTTGACAGCTCCGTTAGCTGGCACTACACTTCTTAAATCAAAAAAGGTATTTGACAACTCGAAAGTGACGGATCACCATGCCATTATCCCAACCGGAGTCTATGCTCAAAACTTGACGGATATGGAACGTCGTGTCTACGACTTGATAGCCCGTCGTTTTATAGCCGTGTTCTATCCGGACTGTAAAATTTCTACTACCACCGTGATGGGAGAAGTGGATAAGATAGAGTTTCGGGTAACTGGAAAACAAATTCTGGAACCGGGATGGCGTGTCGTGTTTGCCAAGGAAGTAAAAGATCCTACCGAAGAAAAAGAGGAAGAGGATGAAAATGTACTTCCTGCTTTTGTGAAGGGGGAAAGTGGTCCTCATATTCCGGACCTGAATGAAAAATGGACACAGCCGCCCAGACCTTATACTGAAGCAACCTTGCTTCGCGCAATGGAAACAGCCGGAAAACTGGTGGACAATGATGAACTTCGCGATGCCTTGAAAGAGAATGGTATCGGTCGGCCGTCTACCCGTGCTGCAATCATTGAGACGTTGTTCAAGCGAAATTATATCCGTAAGGAAAGAAAGAACCTGATTGCCACCCCGACAGGAGTGGAGTTGGTGCAGCTTATTCACGAAGAATTATTGAAATCGGCAGAATTGACAGGTATTTGGGAAAAGAAGTTGCGTGAGATTGAAAAGAAAACATACGATGCCCGCCAGTTCCTCGAAGAACTAAAGCAGATGGTTTCAGAGATCGTAATGAGTGTACTTTCTGATAATACGAATCGACGCATAACTATTCAGGACGCAGTTGCTGCAAAAGCCGAAGAGAAAGAGAAGAAAGAACCTAAAAAGCGTGAACGAAAACCGAGTACATCGAAAGAAAAGAAACCAAAAGCGGAAAAAACGACGAATGAAGTGAAGACTGATTCGCCCGGTTCTCCTGCTCCGGTGGCCATGGCAGCTTCAACTCCTTCTGCAGCAGGTGAGGTAGATGCGTTTGTAGGTCAACCCTGTCCACTTTGTGGTAAAGGAACCATCATTAAAGGGAAGACTGCTTACGGGTGTTCGGAATGGAGAAATGGATGTACTTTCCGGAAGAATTTCTAATTTTCCGCACAGTAACAAGGTAAAGTGTATGGCTGAAATAGTTTAGTGGAAAACTACTTGATTTATAGAAAAATACACTATATTTGTACATAAATCTATATGGACTACTATGAACCGTTTTGCAAACTACTACAAGAAGATATTCTCGCAAGAGTATATAGATCGCACCATTTCGGGCGGTATCAAGTCACAGCTCACCTTGCTACTCGTTACCATTGCTACGGCGCTGGCTATCTTTTTTATTATCGCGATGCTCTTTTCCATCCAATTGCATGGACACGAGGAATGGGGAGAAAGGCTCTGGGCAGTGTACAACAACTTTGTCGATCCCGGTAACCAAATAGAAGAGACTGCCTGGCCTAACAGGATATTAGTGGGACTTATCAGTATTTCGGGATCCGTTTTACTGGGCGGTGTGCTCATCTCTACTATCTCTAATATTATAGAGCGGCGTGTGGGAGTGGTATACGCGGGGCGAATGACCTACCGTAATATAAAAAATCATTATGTACTGATCGGATTCAACGAATTGTCTATCAATATGATACGTGAACTGTATGACGAATGTCCTTCGGCACGTATTTTGCTGATGAGCGGTATGGAGTCGGCAACGGTGCGGCATCGTATACAGTCGGCCCTGCCTGTTGAAGTTGAGCGACAAGTGCTTGTTTACTTTGGCAACATTGAGTCGATCGAAGAACTTCAGCGGTTGAACATAGAGAGTGCTATTGAAGTGTATGTGCTGGGTGATGAAGAACGTTACGGGCGCGATGCTAAAAATATAGCTATTATGCACTTGGTAAGTACTCTGCGTGGTAAATGTTCTGATGGTGAGATGATGCCTGTGTATGTACAGTTTGATAGCATCCCTTCGTATTCTAACATACAGAAAATGAATCTGCCGCCCGAAGTCTTTTGTATAGAAGGCAAGCCTAATATTTTCTTTCGGCCCTTTAATCTCCATGAAAACTTGGCCCGGCAGCTATGGAGCCTTTATGGAGCTGATTGTGAAAGGCGTTATGATCCGCTGGATTATCGCCCCATAAGCATTACACAACAACCTGATGGAAGTTGGAGCGCTACCAGTCAAGACTATGTGCATCTGGTTATCGTGGGATTCAACCGAGTGGGACGTTCGTTGCTACTCGAAGCATTGCGTATCTGCCATTATGCCAATTATGATGACCGTCTGCCTGCAGATGAACGTATACGTACCCGTATCACTTTAGTGGATCGCGAGATGGAGGCACAGAAAGACTACTTCAAAGCTCAATTCCCCTATATAGAGAGCCAAATAGATGATATTGAGGTGGAATATTGCCATGACGATATTTGCAGTACTGCTATGCGTACCCGCCTGCAGCAGTGGGCACAAAATAAGCATTGTATGCTTACAGTGGCCATTTGTGTGCATGATCCTGATTTGAGTCTTTCATTAGGACTCAACTTACCACATGAAGTTTATCAGTATCAGTGTCGTGTGCTAATCCGTCAGGAGTTTAATAATGATTTGTCGTCGATGGTGGACGAGAGAAGGGACGCTATCGCTATGTCAAGGTGTTTGGTATGGTAGACAGGGGAATAAAGAAAAACATCTTGCAAGATAAACTGGCTTTGTATGTGAACTACTTATACGATTGTTGTTATGCTGATGAAAGCCTCAAACAAAAAGAGGTATTGAAGAAGATGTATGAATCCTATGGTAACCACTCTGCCGACTTTATTTTGATGAACCACCAGGCGCAGTATTTGTGGAATAAACTAAGCGAGCCGTTGCGTTGGGCTAACCGCTATCAACTAGATGCCTATAGTGTATTTTGTCGCACACTGGGCTACGGCATCAGACGGAGTGACCACTCACCGGCACACATATCCGAATCTATGTTCAATGAAGATCTGCCAGCTCAAGTTTTGTATCTGTTAGTACGCATGGAGAAGTACCGATGGAATGCCGAGCGTACGGTGGCCGGCTGGAGACGTGCTAAGGTGAAGGATAAGGTATTTTTGCAACATCCTCTTATTATGCCTTTCAGCGAATTACTACAAAAGTATCCCGAGGAGGTAGAGAAGGATGCTGATGTAATTTATAATCTGCCCTACATACTGGCATTGGGAGGATATGAGCTTTATAGATTGGCCGATTAATAAGCCGACTTAACATTTATACATAAGTTAGAGAGACACTACTAACCGCAACCCGTAATCAATATCCCACCGTTGTGGGGTCACTCCATAACGGCTGGTGACTTTACAGTATTTCTCGAAGGTGTAATAACTGCCTCCGCGTAATACTTTATGCATATCCTTTTCATTTATTTAATATCTATCGCTAGAAATGAGTTCTGCGATGATAACTATCATGCGTCGAAAACCAAAAACTTCCTCATTCACTGAATAAATTCTTTTTTTTCATTAAAATCATCTTTCTTGTAGGCAATAATCGTGGCATATTTGTTATTTATAAAATGAGAGTATCAATTATTTAAATAGAAAGAATATGAAGAAAAGATTAGTAGGAGTTGCATTGGTGTTGGCTGCCGTCTCTTTGGGGAGTATACAGCCTGTGGAAGCATGTACGCGTGCAGTATACATAGGTCCTGACCAGATGGTGATAACGGGGCGTACCATGGACTGGAAAGAAGATATCATGACGAATATCTATGTGTTTTCACGTGGTATTCAGCGTGCGGGACATAACAAGGATAAAACGGTGAACTGGACTGCCAAATACGGAAGTGTAATTGCCACAGGATATGATATTGGTACTTGCGATGGAATGAACGAGAAAGGATTGGTGGCGAGTCTGCTTTTCTTACCGGAATCTATTTACTCTCTTCCCGGTGATACCCGTCCGGCAATGGGAATCAGCATTTGGACACAGTATGTGCTTGATAACTTTGCTACGGTACGCGAAGCCGTGGATGAACTGAAAAAAGAGACTTTCCGGATTGATGCTCCCCGTATGCCGAATGGGGGACCGGAATCTACCTTGCATCTGGCTATAACCGATGAAACTGGGAATACGGCTGTATTGGAATATTTGGATGGAAAATTAAGTATTCACGAAGGGAAAGAATACCGGGTGATGACAAATTCTCCCCGATATGACTATCAATTGGCTATTAATGATTATTGGAAAGAAATTGGTGGCTTACAGATGCTACCGGGAACAAATCGTGCGAGTGACCGCTTTGTCAGGGCTTCTTTCTACATTCATGCCATTCCGCAAACTGCTGATGCAAAAATTGCAGTTCCCAGTGTATTGAGTGTGATGCGTAATGTTTCCGTGCCATTTGGTATTAATACGCCGGAAAAGCCTTATATTTCTTCTACCCGTTGGCGTTCCGTTTCCGATCAGAAGAATAAAGTGTATTATTTCGAATCTACTTTGACACCAAATATGTTTTGGCTGGACCTGAAGAAAATAGATTTTAGTCCGAAAGCAGGGATTAAGAAATTGTCTCTGGCAAAGGGAGAGATTTATGCAGGTGATGCAGTGAAGGATTTGAAAGACAGTCAATCGTTTACTTTCCTTTTCCAGACTCCGGTTATGTAATTTGTTGGTATCTGTAAATATATAAAAAGAGCGGTGGACGGGTTTGTAATCATACACTTGTCCATCGCTCTTTTTTATATACCGTTTGTAATTAGACTTTTTGTCTGTCCGCTTTATCGTCTGGCATACTCCTGATGAAATTCAATGACTGCCTCTATCCCTTTACGGAAAATATCCAGTGAAAAGTTTTCGTTTGGTGAATGGATGGCGTCTGATTCCAAACCGAATCCCATCAATACAGTTTTGATTCCCAAGACTTGTTCAAAAGTAGAAATGATAGGAATACTACCACCACGGCGTACTGCCAGCGGTTTCTTTCCGAAAGCAATTTCAAAGCCTTTTTCGGCAGCCTGATAAGCAGAAAGCGAAATCGGGCATACGTATCCTTGTCCTCCATGCATTGGAGTCACTTTCACCTGAACAGTTTCCGGAGCAATGCTTGAAATATACTCTGCAAACATCTGCGAAATCTTATGATGATCCTGATGCGGAACTAATCGGCAGGAAACTTTGGCATACGCCTTTGAAGGAAGTACGGTTTTAGAACCTTCTCCCGTATATCCGCCCCAAATGCCACATACGTCAAAAGACGGACGACAGCTGTTACGTTCTAATGTGCTGTATCCTTTTTCTCCGAAAAGCTCTTTTACGCCGATTGCTTCTTTGTATTTCTTTTCGTCAAAAGGAATATGCGCAATCATTTCCCGTTCGGCTTGCGGAACTTCTTCCACATCGTCATAGAATCCGGGAACGGTAATCCGTCCGTCAGCATCCGTCACCTTGCTGATAATCTGGCAAAGTGTGTTGATGGGATTAGCCACCGCACCGCCGAAATGTCCGGAGTGTAAATCACGGTTCGGCCCAGTCACTTCTATTTCCCAATAAGCCAGTCCGCGAAGACCGGTTGTTAAAGACGGAAGTTCAGCTCCCAGCATACTCGTATCTGAGACAAGGATGACATCTGCCTTCAGCAACTCTTTGTGCTCTTCGCAGAAAGCTTCCAGGCTGGGTGAGCCTATTTCTTCTTCACCTTCGAAGATGAATTTTACATTATTCTTCAGCAATCCGTTTTTGACGAGATACTCGAACGCTTTCACCTGGATGAATGATTGTCCTTTGTCGTCATCTGCTCCACGCGCCCAGATATATCCGTTCCGTATTTCCGGTTCAAATGGTTGGCTCTTCCAAAGTTCCAGCGGTTCGGCCGGCATTACATCGTAATGAGCATAAACCAATACGGTCTTTGCGTCCGGTCGACCATCTTTTGAGCGAAAACAATCGGATTGCCCTTTGAGGGCATCACCAATGCTTCGTCTGCTCCAGCTTCAAGTAACAACTGCGCCCAGCGTTCTGCACAAGCCAGCATATCATCGTGATGCTCCGGCAGAGCACTGATACTGGGGATACGGATGAGACTGAACAGGTCATTCATCATTTTCGGTTCGTGCGCTATTATGTATTTCTGAATTTCGTTCATTACAGTTGCGTTGTTTTATCCAGTAAGTAATAATCAAGTATAGTCATGGCGGCCATTGCTTCTACGATAGGCACGGCACGGGGCAGTACACAAGCGTCATGGCGTCCGCGTGCTTTCAGGGTGGTGTCGATTCCATCAATGTTGACGGTTTCCTGTTCCATCAGCAATGTTGCAATCGGTTTGAATACTACACGGAAATAAATATCCTGACCATTACTCAATCCTCCCTGAATACCTCCGGAGTGGTTGGTATGTGTCTCGATGCGTCCATTGTTATTATAGAAAACATCGTTCTGTTCGGAACCTTTCATTTTCAGCCCCTTGAATCCTTCGCCGTATTCGAATGCTTTGGCAGCATTGATGCTTAACATGGCGTTGCCCAAGGCAGCATGGAGTTTGCCGAAAACAGGTTGTCCAAGTCCGATGGGGCATCCTTTGATGACGCAGGTCAGTGTGCCACCGATGGTGTCGCCTTCTCCTTTCACCTTATATATAAGGTCTGCCATTTCTTTTGCTTTTTCCGGGTCCGGACAACGTACATCGTTTGTTTCTATCAAATCGAGGTCGTAATCCGAGTAAGTACCCTCCAATTTGATAGGACCTACCTGTGAAGTATAGGCAGTGATATTGATACCCAGTTGACGAAGTGCTAACTTAGCCAATGCACCGGCTACTACGCGCGAAATCGTTTCGCGTGCGGAAGAACGTCCGCCGCCACGGTGGTCACGGATTCCGTACTTCACTGTGTACGTGTAATCAGCGTGTGAAGGACGATATACATTTTTCAGATTGTTGTAGTCATTGGAGTGTTGGTTTTCATTCCAAACGATAAAACCAATAGGGCATCCGGTGGATTTCCCCTCAAAAATGCCTGAAAGAAACTCAACTTTATCAGCTTCTTTACGTGCAGTGGTAAGAATGGATTGTCCCGGACGGCGGCGATTAAGTTCTTGTTGTACAAATTCTTCGTCGATGACAATTCCTGCCGGAAATCCGTCAATCACTCCTCCAACTCCTTTTCCATGAGACTCACCGAAACTTGTGAGCCGAAAGATATTGCCAAATGAATTAAACATAGTTGTGGCTTTTTTAAAATTACTATATGCAAATATAACAAAGTTTTCGATAAGAAAGTTGTGAACTCGAAATATCTTCGAAAAAGGAAGCATATTGAACCTTTTTTCTTCTTTTTAGTTTATAAGGGACGAAATTTATTATAATAACTAAACCAAAGACGTATGAAAAAGAATCTATTGTATTTATTGGCATTGGTCTGCTCTCTTACTTTCTTCGCTGCTTGTAGCAGTGACGATGACGACAGTGATAACAAGAATAATGGGAATCCTCCTGAAGAGGAAGCTGCGATAACGGCTCCGGATGTAGTCGGAACGTATTGGGGAAATCTGGATATATCCATGATACCGGATGGTTCTGACCAGGAAATTGTCATAGGAGATGGAATAGAGAAGTTTATCACTCTCTCGCAGGTCAGCAATACGGAGGTGAAGATTGAACTGAAGGAGTTTGAACTGTTTATTAACCAACAGATCCTGAAATTTGGAGATATTGTTGTTGATAAGTGTGAAGTGAAGAAGGGAGAAGGGGTGTCTACGTTCACCGGACAGCAAGACCTTACGTTTGAGGGAAATGCCGCTGCTTTGGGTACCTGTCCTGTAACTGTTACGGGAACGGTAGAAGATGGAAATGCAGACATGACCATTAACGTGAAAGTGCCTACATTGCAACAGACTGTAAAAGTGACCTATTCCGGAGTGAAACAGGTGGCGGAGTCTGGTGGAAATTAATTCCTTATTCACCACAGATTACACAGATTAACACAGATTATTTATATTGATAGTCTATGACTTATAAATCAATCTGTGTTAATCTGTGTAATCTGTGGTGAGACTTAAAATGCGTACCCAAAACCTATATTCAAATAGATAGGATACATTGCAAAAGTGATTGTATTAAAATCGCTTTTAAATATATCGTTCAATCCCCAGGTGAGATCAGCATACACATTGAGGTGCTTGAAAGCTCGCCATCCGGCTCCCACCTGTAATCCCCACTGGAAATGTCTCAAGTCGTCCGAGAAATCGTAGGTTGCAATTTTGCCGTCGGTAAATTCTACTTTCGGACCGGTGGGATCATCTTCCCGCAAATATCCTTCGTACACATGACCTGAAAATTCTCTTGAAAGCAGATACGAGAAATAAGGTCCGGCTTTGATGTTCCATCGGTTACTTAGTTTGTAGGTAGCCATTAGAGGTATAGTCAGTCCGGCGGTATGTACTTTGGTTTTCACTCCGCCCGTCCATACTCCGCTGATTCTTTCACCTCCTTGTCCGAGAATTTCCATGTTGTAATTTTTTACGGTGGCTTCGGTGGTCATTGCTTTGTTTTCGAGCCGGAGTCCGACTATGATTCCGAGTTTGTTCTGAACGGCAATCCATTTGGTTACTTCGCCCCCTATGCTGATGGCCAGTGTCGGGTTATATCCGTCAATCGAACGGATTTCTACCGGAAGGGGAAGCGGGGCTGTGCCGCCAATGCTGAAACCTGCTTTGATTTCATATTCCAGTCCGTGAAGGGCGGAACGGATCAGCGTTTCATTTCGGTCTACCTGTGAATAGCCGGGGAGAGCTATTCCTATACAGGCTAATAAACTGAATATATACGGATAGATTTTCATCATTATGGTTGTTATAAAGTTATTTAATTCCGTTCGTTTGATAATGTGCACGTTTTGTGTGGGTACATTGCTTGAGTGTATTATGAGGTATTGTTATGGAAAATCCTTCATCGAAATCCCGCTAATTTTCCGAGTGATAGATTAACTCGGCCTCGTCGATCAGTAATGTACTTCCGATTGCTCCGTTAAAATGATCTCCTTCCAGACTTGAGGTAAACACAATGGCTATATTATATTTCCCATCCCTTAGCTTCTCCTTATCAATGAATTTTCCGGGGAGAGTGATGAAAGGAAGTTTAAAGTAAGTCCATTCGTTCGTTTCTTTGGCATTATTAATCCGTGCTGTTGAAACCAGGTTCGGACTGGTGAATGTATTTGTTCCGTCGAGAGTGGGAACAGATTCACTGGTTTCGTACATGATGGCATATATGTCACAGATGTCCCGTTTCCCGTTCACAGGTTTTCCTCCCTCTGTAAACTGATCTCCTGCTTTGTATTTATAATAACCAGCTAGATAAGTGGGTACATGCCGGAAAGGAAGGCCGAATTTAGTCGCTTTCAGTGGATTGCTCATTGCGTTACTCACATCGAAAGAACCGATAAACAGATTTCCTGCTGCAATAGGCATTCCTGCTAGCTGACCGAAGAATCCGGTACTGCGTGTCACTAAGGAGAGGCATTTGCCGGCTTTTCCGTCCGTTATTTGGAAAGTGGGATAATCATCGGCTGTTTTGGCTACTCCGGTCATGGCATAACCCGCATTTCCGCTGGCCCATTCCATGACGACCTTATCTCTTTCGCGTTCTACAAATATGTAGTACTTCTTTCCGCCCAGTGTATCTTCGAAGTTATAGTTCGTGGCAAGTTCCGTGTCGATCACTGATACTGTATATGCTTTTTTCCAAATACCGTCGGCAGCTGTGACAGTATATTCCTGTGGGGTATTGAAATTTCGTTCTGTGCCGCTAAGTGGACTGATCGTAGCTCCTGGAGTCAATGTAAATTCAGGTTTGAGTTCTGAAATATCAGTTCCCGGACCGACAAAGATAGTTATGGAATTATTGTTAATAATAGGGCTGGTTGTCATGGCTACTCCCGGTAGTATACAACTTAATATGTCTGCTTCTGCATTGAGAGCTTCTTCGCGGATGCATGAAGAGGAAACAATAGCTAGTAGCAAATAGACAATTACGTGTTTTGCTTTCATTTTTCTATCAATTCTTTCTGTTAAAGTTTGGTATATGGGAGATTTTATAACAATATGAGATTTTATTTGTTCATTATAGAATGTTGGAAAAGAAAGAATTTCCTATTTTTGTGGAATCAAAACTTATAAGTCTATGACTGAATCAGAAAGAAGGCAAATTATAGAATTGATTAAGAAGGAGGTCATTCCGGCTATCGGATGTACGGAACCTATCGCAGTAGCACTTTGTGTAGCTAAAGCTGCCGAAACACTGGGAGCGAAACCGGAAAAGATAGAAGTCCTGTTAAGTGCTAATATATTAAAGAATGCCATGGGAGTCGGAATACCGGGAACGGGTATGGTCGGGCTTCCCATAGCGGTTGCTTTGGGTGCGTTGATTGGCAAATCAGATTATCAGTTGGAGGTATTGAGAGATTGTACGTCGGAAGCGGTGGAACAGGGAAAACTGTTTATCGCAGAAAAACGGATTTGTATTTCTCTAAAAGAAGATATTACGGAAAAGCTTTATATCGAAGTAATCTGTAAAACGGAAGATAAAACGGCTAAAGCCATCATTGCCGGTGGACATACTACCTTTATATATATAGCCAAAAATGAACAAACGTTGCTCGACAAGCAACAGACAGTCAGCGAGAAAGAGGAAGAGGCTTCGCCCGAACTAAACTTGCGTAAAGTATATGACTTTGCACTGACTGCTCCGCTGGATGAAATCCGTTTCATCCTTGACACAGCCCGTTTGAACAAAGCTGCTGCCGAACAAGCCTTTAAAGGTAACTACGGACATTCTTTAGGGAAAATGCTTCGGGGAACTTATGAACATAAAGTGATGGGGGATAGCGTGTTTTCTCATATCCTCTCTTATACGTCGGCTGCCTGCGACGCCCGTATGGCCGGTGCTATGATTCCTGTAATGAGTAATTCCGGCAGTGGTAATCAGGGGATATCCGCTACACTTCCTGTCGTTGTCTTTGCAGAAGAAAACGGAAAAAGTGAAGAAGAACTGATTCGTGCTTTAATGCTTAGCCATCTCACTGTTATATATATCAAACAAAGTTTGGGACGTCTGTCTGCTTTGTGTGGTTGTGTGGTAGCTGCCACAGGTTCCAGTTGTGGAATCACCTGGCTGATGGGAGGAAACTACAATCAAGTTGCCTTCGCTGTTCAAAACATGATTGCCAATCTGACAGGAATGATTTGTGACGGCGCAAAACCGAGTTGTGCTTTGAAGGTAACCACCGGAGTTTCGACAGCCGTACTGTCTGCCATGATGGCAATGGAAAACCGTTGTGTGACTTCTGTAGAAGGAATTATAGATGAAGATGTAGACCAAAGCATCCGTAACCTGACAAGAATCGGCTCGCAAGCCATGAACGAAACGGATAAAATGGTACTTGACATCATGACGCACAAAGGATGCTGATTTTAAGTATTAGGTATCAAGTATTAAGTATTAGGTATTAGGTATTAGCCGGAATGACGGCATAAAAAAAGTATTAAGTATTAAAACTCCGGCTATATCCGCACGAAATTAATACTTAATACTTTATACTTCAATTAATGACAGTGTCCGCCTTCGCAACCGCAGTCGTCGCCACAGCCATCACCGCAGCTGTCGCATCCGCAACCGCAACCACCTTCGCCACTCATCATTTTCACCAATTCCTGGATTTCTTCGTTGGTAGCAGGACGGCTTTCCAGTATTTCACCTTCGAAAATCAGGTCGGCACCAGCCAATGGGTGATTGAGGTCAACTACTACAACATCCGGTTTGATTTCTACTACGCTGGCATTTACGCGCTGACCGTCACCAGTCATCAAAGGTACGATGTTACCTTCTTTAATACGTTCGCTATCAAACTTGCCATCTATTTCAAATATATTTTTGGGGAGGTCAATGACGTGTTGTTCGTCATATTGTCCGTAAGCCTTATCTGCCGGAATGGTAAAGTCAAATTTATCACCTTTAGAAAGAGCAGTTATTTGATTTTCGAAGTCTTCGAGTGTTGTTCCTAATCCTGAAATGAATTGAAAGGGATGTTCTGCTTTTGCTTCTTCGAACAACTCTTTTTCACCATCTTCCATTGTATATAGTTTGTATGCAACGGTAATGTACTTGTTTTCTACTGTTTCCATCTGATCTTTTTTGTTTCTGATTAATAATTCCCGTAAATACGGGTCTACAAAGATACGAATTATTTGCTTGTACTCCGGTATAGGGAGGGTAAATTTCAGATTATTAAGTGCTTTTGTCAGAAAAAGAAAGTGAGGTGCGCAGTTAGATAATAGTTGTAAATTCAACCTTTAAGTGATAAAATAGAGAAATAATACCTCTCTTTTCTTACAATTATTCGCTTTTAAGTGATTTTTTTCTTCGATTTGTTTGGATATAATAAAAAAGCCCTTACCTTTGCAGCACGAAAATAAAGAAAAGAAGATATGAATATGTTACATACATCTATTAACCTAGCAGTCCTGCATATTATTCGCGTCGTGGTGGTCCCATCAAGAGCGTGAGAAAGGTTTTTGTGTTGTATGTGTTCGTACCATAAAAGATAGAATTTAGAGCCTTTCTCACTTGTGTGAGGAAGGCTCTTTAATTAAAAGATAGATTGAAATGAAAAAGCAATTACGCAGTTCGTTTAGTACACAAGGCCGTCGGATGGCGGGAGCCCGTGCATTGTGGGCAGCCAACGGCATGAAGAAGAATCAGATGGGTAAACCCATTATCGCTATCGTCAATTCGTTCACACAGTTTGTCCCGGGGCATGTACACCTACATGAAATCGGTCAGCTGGTGAAGGCAGAGATTGAGAAGCTAGGATGCTTCGCTGCGGAATTCAATACAATAGCTATCGACGACGGTATAGCAATGGGACATGACGGTATGCTTTATTCGCTTCCTTCACGTGACATCATTGCAGACAGCGTAGAATATATGGTCAATGCGCACAAGGCGGATGCAATGGTATGTATCAGCAATTGCGATAAGATCACTCCCGGAATGTTGATGGCGGCTATGCGTCTGAATATTCCTGCCGTATTTGTATCGGGCGGTCCGATGGAAGCCGGAGAATGGAATGGTCAGCACCTGGATTTGATCGACGCGATGATTAAATCGGCTGATGAAAGTGTCAGCGATCAGGAAGTAGCGAATATCGAGCAAAATGCTTGTCCTACTTGCGGATGTTGTTCCGGCATGTTTACCGCCAATTCAATGAACTGCCTGAATGAAGCAATCGGACTGGCTCTTCCCGGAAACGGAACCATCGTAGCTACACACGAGAATCGTACGCAGCTTTTCAAAGATGCAGCAGAACTGATCGTAAAAAATGCAAAGTTATATTATGAAGAAGGAGACGAAAGTGTGCTTCCTCGTAGCATTGCTACCCGTCAGGCTTTCTTGAATGCCATGACGCTGGATATAGCAATGGGTGGTTCTACTAATACGGTTCTTCACCTGTTGGCTATTGCTCATGAAGCAGAGGTAGATTTCAAGATGGATGATATCGATATGCTTTCCCGCAAGGCTCCTTGTCTCTGCAAGGTGGCTCCCAATACACAGAAATATCATATTCAGGATGTAAACCGTGCCGGTGGTATCATTGCCATTATGGACGAACTGGCAAAGGGAGGTTTGATAGATACATCCGTTCGTCGGGTAGACGGAATGTCACTGGCAGAAGCCATTAACGAATATTCAATCACCAGCCCGAATGTGAGCGAAAAAGCAATTAAGAAATATTCGAGCGCAGCCGGAAATAAATTTAATCTCGTACTTGGTTCACAAGGTATGTACTATAAGGAACTGGATAAGGACCGTGCAAACGGATGTATCCGTGACTTGGAACATGCTTACAGTAAAGACGGCGGACTGGCCGTATTGAAAGGCAATATTGCTCAAGATGGTTGTGTAGTAAAAACAGCAGGTGTAGACGAAAGTATCTGGAAGTTTACCGGACCTGCCAAAGTATTTGATTCGCAAGAAGCAGCCTGTGAAGGCATCCTCGGAGGTCGAGTCGTCAGTGGCGACGTCGTCGTCATCACGCACGAAGGTCCGAAGGGTGGTCCCGGTATGCAGGAAATGCTTTATCCTACCTCTTATATCAAATCTCGTCATCTCGGAAAAGAATGTGCTTTGATTACCGACGGACGTTTCAGCGGTGGAACTTCCGGATTGAGTATCGGACATATTTCTCCTGAAGCGGCAGCTGGAGGCAATATCGGAAAAATTGTAGACGGAGACATTATCGAAATCGATATTCCGGCCCGGAAGATTAACGTGCGACTGACGGATGAAGAACTGGCGGCCCGTCCGATGACTCCTGTCACTCGTGACCGTTATGTACCGAAGAGCCTGAAGGCGTATGCCAGCATGGTAAGCTCTGCCGATAAGGGAGCAGTGAGAATTATATAATATAGTTGGTGATAGTTGATAGGTAATAGTTAGCTGCGCAGCACTTAGCGCAATGATTGTAAACCATTCATTTTCAACTGTCATTTCTCAACTATCATTTATCATTTATCAACTATCAACTAATATGAAAGATTTAATAACAGGTGCAGAGGCTTTGATGCGCTCCTTGGAACATCAGGGAGTGACTACCATCTTTGGTTACCCCGGTGGTTCTATTATGCCGGTATTCGATGCCTTGTACGATCATCAAAATATATTGAACCATATCTTGGTTCGTCACGAGCAGGGAGCCGCCCATGCCGCACAAGGTTATGCCCGTGTATCGGGTGATGTAGGTGTTTGCCTGGTGACGAGCGGTCCCGGAGCAACCAATACGGTAACAGGCATTGCAGATGCGATGATCGATAGTACGCCTATCGTGGTGATTGCCGGACAGGTAGGAACAGGCTTTCTTGGGACGGATGCTTTTCAGGAAGTTGACTTGGTAGGTATCACCCAGCCAATCACTAAATGGAGTTATCAGATTCGCCGTGCGGAAGATGTAGCCTGGGCGGTAGCACGTGCGTTTTACATTGCTCGTAGTGGTCGTCCGGGGCCGGTGGTACTGGACTTTGCTAAAAATGCGCAAGTGGAGAAAACGAAATACGAACCAACGAAAGTCGATTTTATCCGTAGTTATGTTCCTGTTCCCGATACGGACGAGGAGACTGTACAGGCTGCTGCCGAACTGATTAATAACGCTGAACGTCCGCTTGTATTGGTTGGACAAGGTGTTGAACTGGGAAATGCACAGAGCGAATTGCGCGAGTTTATCGAAAAAGCGGATATGCCTGCGGGTTGTACGCTGCTCGGACTTTCGGCTTTGCCGACAGAACATCCGTTGAATAAAGGTATGTTGGGTATGCACGGCAATCTGGGACCGAATATCAATACCAATAAATGCGATGTGCTGATTGCTGTCGGTATGCGTTTTGACGACCGTGTGACCGGTAATTTGGCTACTTACGCCAAACAGGCAAAAGTGATTCATTTTGATATCGATCCTGCGGAAGTTAATAAGAATGTAAAGGTAGATGTAGCTGTATTGGGAGATTGCAAGGAAACACTGGCTTCTGTGACGAAACTTCTGAAAAAGAACACTCATACCGAATGGATTGATAGCTTCAAAGAATATGAGAAAGTAGAGGAGGAAAAAGTAATCCGTCCTGAACTTCATCCTGCACAAACTCTTTGAGTATGGGGGAAGTGGTACGTGCGGTTAGTGATGCTACTCACCATGAAGCTGTTTTGGTAACAGATGTAGGTCAAAATCAGATGATATCTGCACGTTACTTTAAATATACGAAAGAACGCAGTATCATTACTTCCGGAGGACTTGGAACAATGGGCTTCGGGCTTCCCGCAGCTATCGGGGCAACTTTCGGAGCACCGGAACGCACCGTATGCGTATTTATGGGAGATGGCGGACTGCAAATGAATATTCAGGAACTGGGTACGATTATGGAGCAGAAGGCTCCGGTGAAGATTATCTGCCTGAACAATAATTACCTAGGAAACGTACGTCAGTGGCAAGCTATGTTTTTCAACCGTCGCTATTCGTTTACCCCGATGTTGAATCCGGATTATATGAAAGTGGCCTCGGCTTATGATATTCCTTCCAAACGTGCTTTCACTCGTGAAGAACTGAAGGAAGCTATTGCTGAAATGCTGGCAACGGACGGTCCGTTCCTGCTCGAAGCTTGCGTGGTGGAAGAAGGCAATGTTTTGCCGATGACTCCTCCAGGTGGTTCGGTAAACCAGATGTTGCTGGAGTGCTAGGAGAAGTTGAGAGTTGAGAATGGAGAGTTGAGGGTTCGCATTTAAAAAATTAGAGTTATGAGTGATAAAACGTTATATACAATCATTGTTCATTCGGAGAATATAGCCGGGTTGCTGAATCAGGTAACTGCTGTATTTACCCGTCGGCAAATAAATATTGAGAGTCTGAATGTATCTGCTTCTTCTATTAAAGGTGTACATAAGTATACAATAACAGCCTGGACTGATAAGGACATCATTGAGAAGGTAGTGAAACAGATCGAAAAGAAGATCGACGTGATTCAGGCACATTATTTCACAGAGGATGAAATTTATTTCCACGAGATTGCATTATATAAGGTGTCTACTCCT
The DNA here is from genome assembly GCF_003602935.1 of Bacteroides sp. AM54-2NS. NCBI lineage: Bacteria > Pseudomonadati > Bacteroidota > Bacteroidia > Bacteroidales > Bacteroidaceae > Bacteroides > Bacteroides sp. AM54-2NS. The sequence goes on along the minus strand of NZ_QTMZ01000017.1, from coordinate 62,643 downwards.
GCTTTTCAGGAGAATCCGGAAGCATCCAAACTGATTCGTAGATACAATGCACGTATAGTGGAAGTCAATCCGGTATTTTCTATTGTCGAGAAAAATGGAATGAGCGAAGATATAACTTCGCTCTATGGTGAACTGAAGGCTTTGAATTGTGTTTTGCAGTTTGTTCGTTCGGGACGTGTAGCGATTACTACCAGCTGCTTTGAACGGGTGAATGAGTTTCTCGATGGACGGGAAGCTATGTATAACCAAAGTAAAAACCAATAAGAATAATGAGTGAAGAAAATAGAATAGGGACTTATCAGTTTGTGGCAGAACCGTTCCATGTTGACTTCAACGGACGTCTGACTATGGGGGTACTGGGAAATCATCTGCTGAATTGTGCAGGTTTTCACGCCAATGACCGTGGTTTTGGTATTGCAACGCTGAATGAGGATAATTACACATGGGTGCTTTCACGTCTGGCTATTGAGTTGGATGAAATGCCTTATCAGTATGAGAATTTCTCGGTTCAGACGTGGGTGGAAAATGTCTACCGTTTGTTTACGGACCGTAATTTTGCTATTATTGATAAGGATGGGAAGAAGATTGGCTACGCACGTTCCGTATGGGCAATGATTAATCTTAATACCCGCAAGCCTGCCGACTTGTTGACTTTGCATGGGGGAAGTATCGTAGACTATGTCTGTGATGAGCCTTGCCCGATTGAAAAGCCTTCACGCATCAAAGTGACAAGCGATCAGCCGATAGCTACCCTGACGGCAAAATACAGTGATATAGATATCAACGGTCATGTAAACAGCATCCGTTACATCGAGCATATCCTTGATTTGTTCCCGATTGAATTGTATAAGACCAAACGTATCCGTCGTTTTGAAATGGCGTATGTGGCGGAAAGCTATTTTGGTGATGAACTCTCTTTCTTCTGCGATGAAGTGAACGCAAACGAGTTTCACGTAGAAGTGAAGAAGAATGGCAACGAAGTTGTTTGCCGCTCGAAAGTGATATTTGAATAAATGTGAGAATATAAAATCAATTAATAACAGATGGCGTAAGTCATCAAAAACTAAAAACAAAAAGAAAATGGCACAGTTGAATTTTGGAGGTACTACTGAAACTGTAGTAATCCGTGACGAATTTCCATTGGAAAAAGCTCGTGAAGTATTGAAAAATGAAACAATCGCTGTAATCGGTTATGGCGTACAGGGTCCTGGACAGGCACTGAACTTGCGTGATAACGGTTTCAATGTAATCGTTGGTCAACGTGAAGGAAAAACATACGATAAGGCAGTAGCAGACGGATGGGTTCCGGGTGAAACTTTGTTCGGTATCGAAGAAGCTTGTGAGAAAGGTACTATTGTAATGTGTCTGTTGTCTGACGCAGCAGTAATGTCAGTATGGCCTACTATCAAGCCTTACCTGACTGCCGGAAAAGCTCTTTATTTCTCACACGGTTTTGCTATCACTTGGAACGACCGTACAGGTGTAGTTCCTCCTGCTGATATCGACGTTATCATGGTTGCTCCTAAAGGTTCCGGTACATCTTTGCGTACTATGTTCCTCGAGGACGTGGCTTGAACTCTTCTTATGCTATCTATCAGGATGCTACAGGCAAGGCTTACGAAAGAACCATCGCACTGGGTATCGGTATCGGTTCCGGTTATCTGTTCGAAACAACTTTCCAACGTGAAGCTACTTCTGACTTGACAGGTGAACGTGGTTCATTGATGGGTGCTATCCAAGGTTTGTTGCTGGCACAGTACGAAGTATTGCGTGAAAACGGTCATAGTCCTTCTGAAGCATTCAATGAAACAGTGGAAGAACTGACACAGTCATTGATGCCGTTGTTCGCAAAGAACGGTATGGACTGGATGTACGCTAACTGCTCTACTACTGCTCAACGTGGTGCTCTCGATTGGATGGGCCCATTCCACGATGCTATCAAACCGGTAGTTGAAAAGTTGTATAACAGTGTGAAGACTGGTAACGAAGCACAGATTTCTATCGACAGTAATTCACAACCTGATTATCGTGAAAAGTTAAACGAGGAGCTCCGTCAATTACGCGAAAGCGAAATGTGGCAGACTGCTGTAACTGTTCGTAAACTTCGTCCGGAGAATAATTAATTAGACCAGATTATACAAGTTTTAAAAGAAGGAGAGGGCTTTTTGCTTTCTCCTTTTTTATTAATAAGATATTTAAAAATGGGTAGGTGAAGCTTGCAGAAACTTTTTTTTGAAAAATATATCAATAATGTGATTAAAATATGCAAGTTTATGTTTATATTTGCACTATCAAATAAAATGAACGAGAAGTATGATGTGTTTTAACTTACCCCAGAGAATGATTAACATTGCTAAATTAGCATGTGTTATCAGTGTTGTTTCTGTTGCTTTCTCAAGCTGTTTACAGAAAGATGTATATGATCCTGCTAATTCAGGAGATAAAGAAGAAGTTACTTTAGATAACTATTTCGACTTTGCCACTACTAAAAATATTCAATTGAATATTGATTATGGAAAGGAATGTCCTAGGGCTTATTTTGAAGTTTATGCTGAAAATCCGCTTTCTTATGTGGCAGAAGGCGGTCAGATTATAAAGAAAGCAGGGGTGTCACACATTGCAACCGGATTTACAGATATACAAGGACGTTATATCAAACCGGCTTCTTTCCCGACAGCAGTTTCAGAAGTTTATATTTATTCTCCGGATTTTGGTGTGCCGACTTTGTATAAAACTAAAGTTGTCGGTTCGGATGTCAGCGCAAAAATAACCTTTGAGAATGCTCTTGATGTTACTCCTGTGGATTCATCAACGAGAAGTGCACAAACAAGGGCTGCGGTGAAATTTATTACAGATGTAATCCCGAACGTATTAGGAACTTGGAATGCAAATTCAGGTAAGCCTGACTATTTGGATGCTTCTAAGAAGATCAACGTGGATGCAACTCTCAAGAGTTATATAACGACATATTTTCCGGAAGGAAAGAATAACGTAGGACCTTTAGTTACTGATAATGCTGATATTCTGATAAAAGAAGATGCAAATGTCGTTATTAACTATTTTGGGGGAGACACAGGGGCGAAAAGTGTATTTGCTTATTATTGCTATCCGAAAGATGCTTCTATTGATGAAATAAGGAAGGCAACAAAGCATGCATGTGTCATATTTCCTAACGCACATGGAAATAGTTTAGGTTATTATAGTGGGGTTGCGGTTAATTTAAAATATATAAATGAGACTGGTAATTTCCCTCAAAAGGACCCGGAACGTATTCCGGCAAATACAAAGATTGGTTTCTTGATATGGAATAATGGCTGGGTAAATGCCAAGGCTAATGGGAATATGTTCTACTCAACCAAATCTTTGAATAGTGACAAAATTTCTCACACTGCAATTTTTGCAGCAAAAAATAAAGCAGGTGATAGAGTGAATGTTATCACTATGGAAGACTGGAAAAACGGTGAAAATGACTATAATGATGTTGCTTTCGTTATCTCTTCTAATCCTATTGCTGCTATTGAAGTTCCGGATGTTCCTAATCCGGGTGATCGACAAGGAACAGAAATGTATTCTGGAGTGCTTGGCTTTGAAGATAACTGGCCGGAACAAGGAGATTATGACTTGAATGATGTAGTCATGAAATATCAGTCAAGCGTTGATTATAATATAGATAATAAGGTTCTTAATATTATTGATAAGTTCACCTTGGCTTGGACGGGAGCTAATTATAAGAACTCGTTTGCTTATGAAGTTCCTTTCGATTTGAGTAAAGCTTCTAAAGTAACGGTTAATGGTAGTGAAGCTTCTTCCTATTCAGGTAATGTGATAACATTATTCAAGGATGCTAAAGCTGAATTGGGAGTATCCAATGTGAATGCGGAGGATATGATTAATCAGAATATTCAAGAGAAGACATATACGGTATCCATACAATTTAATAATCCTACTCTTGATAAATCAGTGGTGGTAGCTCCTTATAATCCTTTTATAAAAGTATTCAACTCTGCCACAGAAGTCCATCTGACAGATCATAAGCCGACGACTGGTGCGAATAATCGTTTCCCTTCCGGAGCTGATATTTCTCGTGGTGATGTAGATGGTACCTATTTCATTTGCAAAGATGGTTTTCCGTTTGCAATTCATGTAGATGCTCGTTTGGACGCTTCTATTTTGAATTTAGATCTTAAAAAGGAGAATCAGCGCATTGATAAAACATATCCTAAATTTGCAGAATGGGCAAAAACGCGCGATCCGCAAATAAAATGGTGGAAATAGTTGGAGTGCATTGGAATAATCGACTATCTTTGAGGGTGAAAAATTAAGAATAGTACTGATGTAAAATATTGTTTGTTTTGTTTGTGTTAAAAAAAGTGTGGTTTCGGGAGAAAGTGTGCTTTGTTAAAAGGAGGATTAAGTATTTAATCCTCCTTTTTAATGAATAACATCAATCTTTTATAGAAAGGATGTTTGGTAAGGGTGGAGGCATCTCCTAATATAACAAGCTTCATTCGTGCCCTTGTAATCGCTACATTCATTCTTCGCAAATCATTCAGGAATCCAATCTGTCCATCCTCGTTGGCACGTACAAGACTGATGAAAATGACATCTCGCTCCTGTCCCTGAAAACCGTCTACCGTGTTTACGGTGATGAGGCTGCGGAAAGGACGTAAAAAGCTGCTCCCTTTGGTCTTTCCCCTCAAATATTGCACTTGCGCCTTGTAGGGTGAAATCAGACCGAAATCAATTCTTTCATCCAGTATCCGTTCTTTGCCGATACGTTCGATGTAAGTTTCCAGTTCTTGCAGTAGTAGGTTGGCTTCCTGCTTATTGATGCGTCCGAAACTTTCGCCTACAAAGTCTTCGTGAAAGTCCATCTCTGAAGTGTCGATCCAGTTCATGGGAGTGTCGAAATCAAGAATCCCCCGATAGCGTACTTCCGGAGCAGCTTCCAGTTCTCCATGATAAAACCAGTCAGAGGGAAACTGCATGATGGCTTCATGCATTCTGTACTGTACTTTTAATAGAGAGACCGCGGAAGGTTTTTGCTGAACTACTTTTTCCATTAATGTATGATCCAATCCTCCACAGGAGGCTTCTATACATTTGATAGTCGGCGGAAGTTGACAATGATCTCCTGCAAGGATGACCCGGTCTGCTTTGCGGATAGCAATCCAGCAGGCAGCTTCGAGGGCTTGTGCAGCTTCGTCAATGAATAAAGTCGAAAAACGACGTCCGTTGAGCAGGCGGTGGTTGCTGCTGACTAGGGTAGAAGCAATCACGCGGGCACTGTCGAAAAGATCGGCATTGATTTGTATTTCCAACTCCGTGGCGCGGTCGCGGAGACGACTCATGCGATTACGCATTCCTTCCCGTTCAGAATAACTACCCCGGCGCATCCGGCTACCCATTTCGCGGATAGATTTACGAATTCCCCAAAGCTCCGGATAGGCAGGATGACTTTCAAACCGGCGTTCGTAGGTGGATGAAAGCATTTTGTCGTTGACTCGGGTTGGATTTCCAATGCGTAGCACGGGTACTCCCCGGTCTACCAGTTTCTCACAAATCCAGTCGACAGCCGTGTTGCTTTGCGCACAAACAAGCACTTGTGGTTCCCGGTGTAATGTTTCGTAAATCGCTTCGACAAGAGTCGTTGTCTTTCCGGTTCCCGGAGGACCATGAACAATAGATACATCACGCGTACATAGCACCTTGTTGACTGCTGTTTCCTGTGTACTGTTCAGCCATGGGAAGCGGACAGGATATAATTCGCGGAATCCCGGCTTTTGGGTACCCAACAAAATGTCGCGCAGTTCCGCTAGGCGGTTGTCTTTGGCGCGTATCGTGTCTTCCAGTGCCTCGAACATGGCCCGGTACGATGTTTCGTCAAAATAAAGTTGTACCCCCAGTATACCGTCAGTTTGCAGTTCCGCTAAAGCTCCCGCTCCGGGGAGTACTACGACCATTCGTTCTTCGTCGGCAAAGCTGACGGTAGCGATGAAATCCATATATTTCACTTTTCCTTCGAATGACTGGTGGAAAAAGCAAACAGGACGGCCGAACTCAAAGGAATGCTCTATTTCTTTATTTTCGGTCCGTGTAATATCTATTACAAGCTGATTCTGCGAATTGTAGTAACTTCGGCCAAGAGAGACAGGATACCAGCAGAGACCGCGCTTCACTTTACGGGCAACGCCCATTGTTTCGGTCTGCCGCTTAAATTCTTCCTTCTCATATTCATACTCCATCCGCAGGAGGAGTTGCTGTTGCTGAAGGTCTATAATGGGACTTTTCGGATTATTACTCATAATAGGCACAAAGGTAACAAATCTTCGTTCCGGGTAGAAAAAATATTTCATTTTGTTAAACATTACTCGAACGTCGTTCGTTATTTTAATAGATAGACTAAAAAAACAAAAAGCAATATGGTATATGATGTGACTATGTTAGAAGCTTTCTACGCTGCTTATAAAGGAAAGGTAGAACACGTACGGGCTATACTGAAACGCCCTTTGACGTTGGCCGAGAAGATTTTGTATGCTCATCTGTATGATGTAGCCGATTTGAAAGATTACAAACGGGGGGAGGATTATGTGAATTTTCGTCCCGACCGTGTGGCTATGCAGGATGCGACTGCGCAGATGGCTTTGCTCCAATTTATGAATGCAGGTAAGGATCAGGTGGCTGTGCCTTCGACAGTGCATTGCGATCACTTGATACAGGCGTATAAAGGTGCAAAGGCGGATATTGCTACGGCAAGACTAACCAATGAAGAAGTATACGACTTCCTCCGTGATGTATCTTCCCGTTATGGCATCGGCTTCTGGAAACCGGGAGCAGGAATTATCCATCAGGTAGTGCTCGAAAACTATGCTTTCCCTGGCGGTATGATGGTGGGAACAGACTCTCATACGCCTAATGCAGGCGGACTGGGCATGGTGGCTATCGGTGTTGGTGGCGCGGATGCCGTGGATGTGATGACAGGAATGGAATGGGAGCTAAAAATGCCGAAGATTATCGGTGTCCGTCTGACCGGAAAACTAAGCGGTTGGACCTCTCCGAAAGATGTAATCCTGAAATTGGCCGGCATCCTTACCGTAAAAGGAGGAACGAATGCTATTATCGAATATTTTGGTCCCGGAACCGAATCCCTTTCTGCTACCGGGAAAGCTACCATTTGCAATATGGGTGCCGAAGTTGGAGCTACTACCTCTTTATTCCCGTTTGACGGACGCATGGCTACTTATTTGAGAGCTACCGGAAGAGATTGTGTAGTCGATTGGGCTGAATTTGTTGGTGCAGACCTTCGTGCAGACGACATTGTGACCGACGAACCATCCAACTATTACGACCGTGTAATTGAAATAGACTTGTCAGAACTCGAACCTTATATAAACGGGCCGTTTACACCGGATGCCGCTACTCCTATCTCTGAATTTGCGGAAAAAGTGTTATTGAACGGCTACCCCCGTAAAATGGAGGTGGGCTTGATAGGTTCATGTACCAATTCTTCTTATCAGGATTTGAGCCGTGCAGCTTCTCTGGCAAAGCAGGTGACAGAAAAGAATTTGAGCGTCGCTTCTCCGCTGATCGTCAATCCGGGTTCGGAGCAAATCCGGGCTACTGCCGAAAGAGACGGTATGATTGAGGCTTTTGAACGGCTGGGAGCCACGATTATGGCAAATGCTTGTGGACCTTGTATCGGTCAGTGGAAACGTGAGACGGACGATCCGACACGAAAGAACTCAATCGTCACCTCTTTCAATCGTAATTTTGCCAAACGCGCTGACGGTAATCCCAACACCTATGCATTTGTAGCTTCTCCGGAACTAACGATGGCGTTAACAATAGCCGGTGATCTCTGTTTCAACCCGTTGAAAGACAGACTGGTGAATCATAACGGAGAAAAAGTGAAACTCTCCGAGCCTGTAGGAGATGAACTCCCCTTGAAAGGTTTTGAACAGGGAAATGAAGGGTATATTGCCCCGCACGGAGCAAAAACGGAAATCAGGGTAAAACCGGATTCTCAACGTCTCCAGCTTCTGACTCCTTTCCCGGCATGGGACGGACAGGACTTGCTGAACATGCCTTTATTGATTAAAGCACAGGGAAAATGTACTACCGACATATCTCTATGGCAGGTCCGTGGCTCCGCTTCCGGGGACATTTGGAGAATATTTCCGACAATATGCTGATGGGAGCTGTCAATGCTTTCAATGGTGAAACGAACCGTGTTTGTAATCGTTCGACAAATACTTATGGAACAGTTTCCGGTACGGCAAAGATGTATAAGTCCGAAGGTATTCCGTCTATTGTTGTTGCCGAAGAGAATTATGGAGAAGGTTCCAGCCGTGAACATGCAGCCATGGAACCACGCTTCCTCAATGTACGTGTCATTTTGGCTAAGAGTTTTGCCCGTATCCACGAAACAAATCTGAAAAAACAAGGAATGCTTGCTCTTACTTTTGTAGATAAAGCAGACTATGATAAAATTCGGGAACACGATCTTCTGTCCGTATCAGGCTTAGTCCATTTCGCACCGGGGCGCAATTTGACGATTGTTCTTCATCACGAAGACGGAACGAAAGAAAGTTTTGAAGTGCAACATACCTATAATGAACAGCAGATAGCCTGGTTTCGTGCCGGCTCTGCCTTAAATGCAAGATAAAAAATGAGCAAAATAACCATGCAAACAGATGGTACGCTGTTGGTGCCCGATGTGCCTACCGTACCTTATATTACTGGCGATGGAGTAGGAGCCGAAGTGACTCCTGCCATGCAAGCCGTAGTGGACGCAGCTATCCGGAAAGCATACGGCGGCAAACGTCGGATCGAATGGAAAGAAGTGTTGGCGGGAGAACGTGCCTTCAACGCGACTGGTTCCTGGTTGCCGGATGAAACAATGGAAACCTTTCAGGAATACCTGGTAGGAATCAAAGGTCCGTTGACAACTCCTGTCGGAGGTGGAATCCGTTCGTTGAACGTAGCACTGCGTCAGACACTTGATTTATACGTCTGTCTTCGTCCGGTTCGTTGGTATCAGGGAGTACAGTCGCCTGTCAAATCACCGGAGAAAGTGAACATGTGTGTGTTCCGTGAAAATACGGAAGATATTTATGCAGGTATCGAATGGGAAGCCGGAACTCCGGAAGCTGAAAAGTTCTATCAATTCCTGAAAGACGAAATGGGCGTGACAAAAGTCCGTTTCCCGGAAACCTCTTCTTTCGGTGTGAAACCTGTATCACGTGAGGGCACGGAGCGTCTTGTACGTGCTGCCTGCCAGTATGCGCTCGACCATCATTTGCCTTCCGTAACGTTGGTGCATAAAGGGAATATTATGAAGTTTACCGAAGGTGGTTTCAAAAAATGGGGCTACGAACTGGCGCAACGTGAATTTGGCGATGCCTTGGCAGATAGCAGACTGGTGATAAAAGATTGCATTGCGGATGCTTTCTTGCAAAATACACTCCTGATTCCCGAAGAATATTCCGTGATAGCCACCTTAAACCTCAACGGAGACTACGTTTCCGACCAACTGGCGGCCATGGTAGGCGGTATCGGCATCGCTCCGGGAGCAAATATCAACTACCAGACAGGTCATGCCATCTTTGAAGCGACTCACGGAACAGCCCCCAATATTGCGGGAAAAGATGTGGTGAACCCTTGTTCTATTATCCTTTCGGCAGTAATGATGCTAGAATATTTTGACTGGAAAGAAGCGGCTGCTCTGATAGAGAAAGCCTTGGAACAAAGCTTTCTGGACGCTCGTGCTACACACGATTTAGCCCGTTTTATGCCGAATGGAACCTCCCTCTCTACTTCCGCTTTCACTCGTGAGATCGTAGAAAGAATTGAAAAATAAAAGTAACGAATAAAAACGAAGAAAGATGAAAAAAGAGTACTTGATTTACAAGCTTTCCGAGGAAATGAAGGAAGCTACCCGGATTGATACAGAATTGTTCTCCAAGTTTGATGTGAAGCGCGGATTGCGTAATGAAGACGGCACAGGTGTATTGGTAGGTTTAACCAGAATCGGTAATGTAGTAGGATATGAACGTGTTCCGGGTGGTGGACTGAAACCCATACCGGGAAAACTGTTCTATCGCGGTTATGATGTAGAAGATATTTCTCACGCTATAATCAAAGAGAAACGCTTTGGCTTCGAAGAAGTGGCTTACCTATTGCTTTCCGGACGTCTGCCGGATAAAGAAGAATTGCTTTCTTTCCGTGAGTTGATTAACGACAATATGCCGTTGGAACAGAAAACGAAAATGAACATCATCGAGTTGGAAGGAAACAACATCATGAATATTCTTTCACGCAGTGTATTGGAAATGTATCGTTTTGACGCAAATGCGGATGATACCTCCCGGGATAACCTGATGCGTCAGAGTATTGAACTGATTTCAAAGTTCCCCACTATCATCGCTTATGCTTATAATATGCTTCGTCATGCTACTTTCGGACGTTCTCTGCATATCCGCCATCCGCAGGAAAAGCTCTCTATTGCCGAAAATTTCCTGTATATGCTGAAAAAAGACTATACCGAACTGGATGCACGCACCCTTGATTTGTTATTGATTCTTCAGGCAGAGCACGGTGGTGGTAATAACTCCACTTTCACCGTTCGTGTTACTTCTTCTACTGGAACAGATACTTATTCGGCCATCGCCGCCGGTATCGGTTCGCTGAAAGGCCCGCTTCACGGAGGTGCCAATATTCAGGTTGCCGACATGTTTCAGCACCTGAAGGAAAATATTAAAGACTGGACAAGTGTAGATGAGATAGACACTTATTACACCCGAATGTTGAACAAAGAAGTGTATAACAAAACCGGATTGATCTATGGTATCGGACATGCCGTTTATACCATCTCCGACCCTCGTGCTCTTCTATTGAAAGAACTGGCTCGCGACCTTGCCCGTGAAAAAGGCAGAGAAAGCGAATTTGCTTTTCTTGAACTGCTGGAAGAACGTGCCATCGCTACTTTCGGACGGGTTAAAAACAACGGAAAGACAGTGTCCAGCAATATCGACTTTTATTCGGGCTTCGTGTATGAAATGATCGGTTTGCCGCAGGAAATCTTCACTCCACTGTTTGCCATGGCGCGTATCGTAGGCTGGTGTGCACACCGCAATGAAGAATTAACCTTCGACGGTAAACGGATTATCCGCCCGGCTTATAAAAATGTACTTGATGATTTGGCTTATATCCCAATTAAGAAACGCTGATAAGAACAAATCCTTTTATTAAATAGATAAGTAATCCCGGATGTGTGCCCGATCATTTCAGAAGCGCATCCGGGAAATTTTACATTTTCTCCTTTTTTATGTTCGTAAAAGAATGTACTTCAGATTCTTTCTATTTTTTGTATCGTCATTTATCTCATTTTTGTTATTTTTGCGTGTTACAAAATAGATCGGTATGAGTATAGATACTTTTAATCTGTTTCTGGGGGTGATGAGCCTGATTGCTTTGTTTGTTTTTATCGCCCTTTACTTTGTGAAAGCCGGATATGGTATTTTCCGCACAGCATCGTGGGGAGTAGCTATCTCCAATAAACTAGCCTGGATATTGATGGAAGCTCCGGTTTTCGTGGTGATGTGCGTGATGTGGATCTATTCCGAACGTCGGTTCGAGCCGGTGATTTTCACTTTCTTCCTCTTCTTTCAGATTCACTATTTTCAGCGTGCTTTCATCTTCCCTTTGTTATTGAAAGGAAAAAGTAAGATGCCGCTGGCAATCATGTCGATGGGAGTTCTTTTTAATCTGCTGAATGGTTATATGCAAGGAAAATGGATTTTCTATCTTGCTCCCGAAACGATGTATCAATCCGGTTGGTTCACTTCACCGTGGTTTATTATCGGCACACTGCTCTTTTTCGCAGGTATGCTGTTGAACTGGCAGTCGGATTATATCATCCGTCATTTGCGCAAACCGGGAGACACCCGGCATTATCTGCCTCAAAAAGGAATGTACCGTTATGTCACTTCCGCCAACTATTTCGGTGAGATAGTAGAATGGGCAGGTTGGGCGATACTCACTTGTTCACTTTCCGGTCTGGTCTTCCTTTGGTGGACGATTGCTAACCTTGTTCCCCGTGCCAACGCTATTTGGTGCCGTTACCGCGAAGAATTCGGAGACGCAGTGGGAGAACGGAAACGAGTGTTCCCTTTTCTTTATTAGGGGCGCTTTTCATCACGACTTACGTATGACTTAAATAAAATATCAACTACTATGGAATCTAAACTTTTTAGCCCGGTCACCTTTGGTCCTTTGACGCTGCGGAATCGAACAATCCGTTCGGCAGCTTTTGAGAGCATGTGTCCGGAGAATACTCCCACGCAGATGTTGCTGGATTACCATCGGTCGGTAGCTGCGGGGGGAGTGGGTATGACAACAGTGGCTTATGCTGCCGTGGCACAAAGCGGACTTTCTTTCGACCGTCAGTTGTGGTTGCGTCCGTCCATTATTCCCCGTTTACACGAACTGACAAAAGCCGTGCACGATGAAGGTGCCGCAGTAGGTATACAAATCGGGCATTGTGGAAATATGTCCCATAAAAATATATGTGGTGTCACTCCTATATCCGCATCTTCAGGCTTCAACCTCTATTCTCCTACGTTTGTGCGTGGAATGGAAAAAGAGGAGCTGCCGGAAATGGCGAAAGCGTATGGAAATGCAGTCAATCTGGCGAGGAAAGCCGGATTTGACGCCGTTGAAGTACATGCGGGGCACGGCTATTTGATTAGTCAATTCCTGTCTCCCTACACCAATCATCGGAAAGATGAATATGGCGGTTCGCTCGAAAACCGGATGCGTTTTATGGATATGGTGATGGAAGAAGTGATGAAAGCGGCAGGCAGTGATATGGCAGTTTTCGTAAAAATGAATATGCGCGACGGTTTCAAAGGAGGAATGGAGATTGACGAATCCATACAAGTGGCTAAACGACTGTTGGAACTTGGCGCTCATGGATTGGTGTTGAGTGGTGGTTTTGTCAGCAAAGCGCCGATGTATGTAATGAGAGGTGCCATGCCGATTCGTTCGATGTCTTACTATATGAATTGTTGGTGGCTGAAATACGGAGTCCGTATGTTTGGCAAATGGATGATACCCTCTGTGCCCTTCAAAGAGGCCTATTTCCTTGAAGATGCACTGAAATTCCGTGCGGCTCTTCCGGATGCGCCGTTGATTTATGTCGGTGGTCTTGTTTCCCGTCAGAAAATAGATGAAGTGCTCGATTCCGGTTTTGATGCCGTGCAGATGGCGAGAGCATTACTGAACGAACCGGGATTCGTGAACCGGATGAAACAGGAGGAACAAGCACGCTGCAACTGTGGACACAGTAATTATTGCATAGGACGTATGTATACGATAGAAATGGCTTGTCATCAACATTTGAAAGAACAATTACCTTCCTCTTTACAAAAGGAGATTGATAAACTGGAGAAAAAATGAGTGAAATGAAATGGGCAATCATCACCGGTGCGGACGGAGGAATGGGAACAGAAATAACACGTGCCGTAGCCAAAGCCGGTTATCGAATCATAATGGCTTGTTATCATCCGAAGAAAGCGGAGGTTGTTCGTGAACGTTTGAGCAAGGAAATTGGAAACCCGGATTTGGAAGTAATAGCTATCGATTTATCTTCTATGCAATCCGTAGTTGCTTTTGCCAGTCAGATCTTAGAAAGGAATCTTCCCATCTCTTTGTTAATGAATAATGCCGGAACGATGGAGACAGGTTTTCATACTACTTCCGAAGGATTCGAACGAACAGTAAGTGTGAACTACATGGGACCTTATCTGCTTACCCGGAAATTAATTCCGTTGATGGTGCGTGGAGCGCGTATCGTAAATATGGTTTCCTGTACATACGCAATCGGCAAGCTCGACTTCCCAGATTTCTTTCATAGAGGGAAAACGGGAACGTTTTGGCGGATTCCTGTTTACAGTAACACGAAGTTGGCTTTATTATTGTTTACTTTCGAGCTTTCCGAGCAACTTCGAGAGAAGGGGATTACCGTCAATGCTGCCGATCCGGGAATTGTTTCTACTGATATCATCACTATGCACAAGTGGTTCGATCCGTTAACGGATATTTTTTTCCGTCCTTTTATCCGTAAACCCAAGAAAGGGGCTTCTACGGCAATCGGTTTACTGTTGGACGAAAAGGAAGCCGGTGTGACAGGACAACTGTATGTCAATAACCACCGGAAAAACTTGTCTGATAAATACACGAATCATGTGCAAAAAGAGCAGTTGTGGGAGGTAACGGAACGTGCGTTGGCGAGTTGGCTGAAGTAGGTTTTCTTTTCTTTTTTTATTTAAATTATCCAGTATTTACTTATATATAGGTATTGTACATATCTATATATCTCATTTTTGTTGTCTTATTTTTACCAATAGATAGGGATTGTTTGGCATCCCTCTTTCTGCTTACCTTTGCATCGCTTTTAGAGCAATGAAAAGGTATAAAGTAAAAAGGTAAAAAGGAGATGAGCAATAAATATTTTTTGGTTTTTCTGGCATTCTTGTTTTCCGTATCCGTATATTCACAACATGGGCGTCACCGTAATAGTTTAATTTCGGGTAGAGTAATGTCCACGGAGAAAGAAGTGGTGGATTTTGCGACAGTTTATCTGAAAGGAACCAACCAAGGATGCTATACAGATGAAAAAGGTATATATCATTTGAAAACTACAGCCGGTGAATATACACTTGTCGTTTCGGCTATCGGTTATCAAACGGTAGAAAAGAAAGTTAAATTAGCCAAGGGAGAAAGAATAAAAGTAAACGTCACTATCGCGCCGGCGGTAAAAGAACTGGGAGAGGTGCTGGTCACGACATCCGGAGTCGGTCGTGTGAATCAGTCTGCTTTTAATGCGGTAGCCATTGATGCGAAGAAATTGCATAATAGTACGCAGACTTTGGCAGGTGCACTGACTAAAGTGCCCGGTGTAAAACTCCGCGAATCAGGTGGAGTGGGGTCGGATATGCAATTGTATATCGATGGCTTTAGCGGGAAACATGTGAAAATCTTCATTGACGGCATACCACAGGAGGGAGCCGGTGCCGCATTCGATTTGAACAATGTTCCTATTAATTTTGCCGACCGTATAGAAGTCTATAAAGGAGTAGTTCCTGTAGGATTCGGAACCGATGCTATTGGGGGAGTGGTTAATATTGTCACCAACAAGCAACCCGGAAAGTGGTTTATGGACGCTTCCTATTCTTACGGGTCATTTAATACTCATAAATCATACGTGCGCTTCGGACAAACGTTCAAGAATGGTTTTATGTATGAGGTTAATGCTTTTCAAAACTTTTCGGATAATGATTATTATGTAGACACTTACGTACGCGAATTTGAGATTAAAGAAGATGGAAGCGTACGTTTTCCGCCACTTGATAAAAATAAGATTTATCATCTGAAACGTTTTAATGACCAGTATCATAATGAAGCCGTGATTGGAAAAATCGGCCTGGTAGGAAAGAAATGGGCAGACCGTCTGGCGTTGAGTTTTAATTATTCCCATTTCTATAAAGAGATACAAACAGGCGTTTATCAAGATGTCGTGTTCGGTGAAAAATTCCGCAAAGGACATTCGTTGGTCCCTTCTTTAGAATATTACAAAAAGAACTTATTGGTGAAAAACCTGGATCTACTGTTGACTGCCAATTATAATCATAATATCACCAACAATGTCGATACCGCTTCGCGGGCTTACAACTGGCGTGGAGATTTTTATGAAAAAGGTAGCCGGGGAGAACAGTCTTACCAGAACAGTGAATCTAAAAATAAAAACTGGAATGGGACGCTGAAGATGAATTATCATATCGGACAGGCGCATACGTTTACTTTCAGTCATGTAATCAGTGATTTTGAACGTACGAGCCGCTCTACCATCGGTGCTTCTTCCAAATTCACGGACTTTTCTATTCCTAAAATCACCCGTAAAAACGTCAGCGGGCTTTCTTACCGTCTGATGCCGTCGGACAGATGGAATGTGTCGGCATTTGCCAAATATTATCGGCAATACAACAAGGGACCGGTATCGCAGAATACGGATGGAATAGGCAATTATATCAATCTGTCCAATACGGCAAGCGCTCTTGGATATGGAGCGGCAGGTACCTATTTTATATGGAAAGATCTTCAGGTGAAACTTTCGTACGAAAAGGCTTTCCGCCTGCCGACCACGGACGAACTCTTTGGAGATGAAGACCTTGAAGCTGGCAAAATGAATCTGAAACCGGAGAAAAGTGATAATGTCAATTTGAGTTTCAGCTATAATCATCAGTTTGGCAAGCATGAATTGTATGCCGAGGCCGGTTTGATATATCGGGATACGAAAGATTACATAAAAAGAGGACTGGACGTATTGGGAGGAACAAGCTACGGATATTATGAGAACCACGGTCACGTAAGGACCAAAGGGTATAATTTGTCATTGCTTTATAGCTTCTCGCGTTGGTTTGATATAGGAGGAACATTCAATAGCATCGATACTCGTGATTACGAAAAGTTTCTGGCGGGTTCCTCTTTGCAGGAAAGCATGCACTATAAAGTGCGTATGCCGAATCTGCCCTATCGTTATGCTAATATCAATGCAAATTTTTATTGGAATGACCTGTTTGTCAAAGGAAATGTGTTGAGCATCGGCTATGATAGCTACTGGCAGCACGATTTTCCTCTTTATTGGGAAAATCTCGGAGATAAAGATTCAAAGAATATGGTGCCGGAACAGTTTTCTCATAATCTGTCTTTGTCCTACACCATGAAGAATGGACGTTATAATGTATCATTTGAATGTCGGAATTTCACCGATGCCCAACTGTTTGACAATTTTAGCCTGCAAAAAGCGGGGCGCGCATTCTATGGAAAGTTCAGAGTGTTTTTCGGTAAATAATAAAAGTAAGTTTTTAGTATCAATCAATAATAAAGAATATATGAAGAAGTTTTTATTACAGGCTTTTGCCGTAGCTTTTTGTTTGAGTAGCGGTGTGTTTGTGGCATCTTGCGACGATGATAATAATCCGGTGGATAACCCGCTGATTGATGGAGAAACGGCTTATGTGGTGGCTGCCACAACTGGTGAAGCAAGTTATTTGGTAGTAGCCAATTCTTTGGATGAAGGAACAGTGTCGACCCAAGGGAATGGAACCGAAGTGATTGGCGGTACCTATTGGGTATATAAAGGACTGGATTATGTGTTTGCTTTAGTTTATAATAAAGGTGGCGCAGGTACAGGAGCTTCCTATTATCTGGGGGCAGATGGTAAAATGAAGGAAAAGTACACATACACTTATAATCGTATCACGTCATACGGTACTTGGGGGGATAAAGTGGTGACTGTTTCCACCGGGGACTCGAAAATAACAGATGAGGATCAGAATGTGGCTCAAGCATTGTTGTTCAACTATTTGGATGCGACCGATGGCAGTCAGGAAGAGGGTACCTTGCTTGCCGAAAATTACTTGGGTAATGGTGAAAAAGTTTCATGGGCAGGTCTGGTTGAAGCTAACAATAAGATTTATACATCTGTCATCCCAATGGGAATGAGTAAGTACGGTATTAAAAAATGGCCGGAAGCTGTGACAGATCAGGAACTTGTGACTAAGACTGACGGTGGTAGCGGCAGCGGTGCATATACAGCCGGTGTCATTCCTTCTACACAATACCCGGATAATGCTTATGTGGCAATTTATAGTGGCACGAACTTCAATGAGACTCCGGTGATTGCCAAGACTGATAAAATAGGCTATGCATGCGGTCGTATGCGTTCACAATATTATCAGACCATTTGGGCCGCTGATAATGGTGACGTCTATGTGTTCTCTCCCGGATATGGACGTACGGCAGTTTCATCTTCAGATTTGAAGAAGGTAACAGGACAGAAGCCTTCGGGCGCAATGCGTATCAAAGCAGGCGCAACAGATTTCGATCCGGATTACTATGTGAACTTTGAAGAGATAGGCACTAAACATCCTATTTTCCGTTGCTGGCACATCTCTGAAGATTACTTCCTACTTCAATTGTATAAAAAGGGAGCGGAAGATATGATTAATGGTGGTACAAGTGCAGATGTTAGCGAATTAGCTGTTTTCAAGGCGGAAGATCAGACGATTATGCCTGTTACAGGTCTGCCGGCTGACGGAAAGTTTGGTGGCGAGCCTTATGGAGAAAAAGGCTATGCTTATATGGCTGTCACTGTGACTACGGGCGAAAAACCGGCCTTCTATAAAATAGACGCAAAAACAGGCAAGGCAGTCAAAGGTTTAACGGTAGAAGCTGACGCTATTACTACGGTAGGTAAGATGGAATATCTTTCAAAATAATACAGTCGGTTAAATGGAGAATCTTTTGTAGATAAAAGCCTGCCGAGCGGAAAGCTTTGCAGGCTTTTTCAAGAAATAGGATTGAAAACATGAAAAAAATATTCAGAAAGATACATTTGTGGCTTTCCGTCCCTTTCGGACTGATAATAACTCTTGTCTGCTTCTCCGGTGCCATGCTGGTATTTGAAAATGAGGTGAATGAGTGGTTTCGACGCGATCTTTACTACGTAGAAACGGTAAAGGAGTCTCCTCTTCCTATGGATAAGCTGCTTGAAAAAGTGGCGACGACATTGCCTGACAGTGTATCGGTGACCGGTGTCAGCATATCTTCTGATCCCGGACGTGCGTATCAGGTTAGTCTTTCCAAACCACGTCGTGCATCTTTGTATGTAGACCAGTATACGGGCGAAGTAAAAGGAAAAAGTGAGCGTAGCGGCTTTTTTATGTTTATGTTCCGAATGCATCGCTGGCTTCTGGATAGTATGAATCCGGGAAATGAAGGAATCTTTTGGGGCAAAATGATTGTAGGTGTCAGTACGCTTTTACTTGTTTTTGTACTGATTTCGGGAATTGTCATTTGGTGGCCGCGTACACGTAAAGCATTGAAGAATAGCCTGAAAATAACAGCAACAAAAGGTTGGAGAAGGTTTTGGTATGACTTGCATGTGGCAGGTGGAATGTATGCTCTGATCTTTCTACTGGCTATGGCACTGACGGGATTGACCTGGTCTTTTCCGTGGTATCGGACGGCTTTCTATAAGGTCTTCGGGGTAGAAGTACAGCAACGTGCCGCCCAAGGACATGAACAGAAAAGTGATGCTCAAAAGAGAGATACCAAACTGGCAGCCCATCGGGAAAAGAAAAGAGAAGGAAATGAGGTTCGAAAGGGTGAAAGAGGCGGACGTCCGGAAAACAATCACAGTGATATGTACTCGGTAACTTCACCATTCGTTTATTGGCAGGAGATTTATGATAAACTAGGACGTCAGAATCCGGAGTATAAGCAAATCAGTATTTCTTCTGGTACGGCAAGCGTGTCTTTCAACCGTTTCGGGAATCAGCGGGCATCTGACCGTTATTCTTTCAATACGGATAATGGTGAATTTACAGAAACAAGTCTTTATCAACATCAAGACAAGTCGGGAAAGATTCGTGGTTGGATTTATTCTGTGCATGTTGGTAACTGGGGAGGAATGTTTACTCGCATACTTACCTTTATTGCTGCCTTATTGGGGGCTGCACTACCACTGACTGGATATTATTTATGGATAAAAAGACTCATAAAGGTACGGAAATGAATGAAATTTTTTCCTACTATAAAGTTGAAAAACATAAAAACATCTGCCACCTGCAACGAAAAGCGTGTAATACACTAGTTAATAAATAGTTGGAACGTTGCAGATACCTGTGGCAGATAGGTTGCAGATAAAGTATCTGCAACACGTTATATAATCAAAGAAAAAGCCTTGATTCCTTTGTGCAAAGCTATGGGATAATTGGGATGACTCTATGGAGAAATTTTGGTATCTCTACGGGGAAACGACAGTATCCTTACGTAGAAACTGTAGTGTCCCGCCTTAGAAACTCTCGTTTCCTGCCGTGGAAATTGTAATTTCTAATGCCGGAAACGACAGTTCCCCGCCTGGAAACGGGAAGTTAATGTATACAATAAACTTTTGCACCCATGGAGAATTGGCTTATGTAAGGCTTATACTGTGTGGCAGATACTTTGATCTGCAACCTATCTGCAACAGTATCTGCCACGCTCCAACTATTTATCAACTAGTGCATTACACGCGTTTGGTTGCAGGTGGCAGATGTTTTCATGTTTTTTCAACTTTATAGAGGAGGATTACGCATTAAAATTAGGGTCACAACCGTAAGTCATAAAACAAATTCACCTTTGTGTCCTCCGTGTCCTCTGTGGTGAAAAGAAGCATTGAATAAATGAAAGAAGAGCGGTGAATGATAAGGAAATCTCCCGTTCATCCACCGCTCTTTATCTTATAATACTGATATAAGCTGAACTCCTAAAAATAAAAAGATTAGATTGAAAGCTCTTTCAATACAGTGACAAGATCTCTCTTGATTGGTTTATCATTCTTAATAGCCTTGCTGAACGGTACGTAAACGATTTCATCATGTTCGATTCCGATCATTACGTTACGTTGATCTTCCATAATAGCATCGATAGCAGCAGCACCGAGGCGGCTTGCCAGGATACGGTCGTGGGCAGTCGGGCTACCACCACGTTGCAAGTGACCTAAGATCGTCACACGTACATCGTATTGCGGGTATTCGTTTTTCACACGTTCGGCATAATGCATGGCTCCTCCGGTCAGTTCGCTTTCGGCTACCAATACAATACTACTGTTTTTTGATTTACGGAATCCGTTCTTGATAAACTCTTCCAGTTGGTCGACTTCCGTACTGAATTCCGGAATAATAGCAGCTTCCGCTCCCGAAGCGATGGCTCCGTTCAGTGCAAGGAAACCGGCATCACGTCCCATCACTTCAACAAAAAACAAACGTTCGTGTGAAGTGGCCGTGTCGCGAATCTTATCCACAGCGTCCAATATCGTATTTAATGCAGTGTCATATCCGATGGTAGTGTCTGTACCATAAAGGTCATTATCAATAGTTCCCGGCAGTCCGATACACGGAACATCAAATTCCTGTGCAAAGATGCGTGCACCTGTCAGTGAACCGTCTCCACCAATGATAACCAAGGCATCAATGCCTTCTTTTTTCATATTATCATAAGCCAACTGGCGACCTTCCGGAGTCGTGAACTCTTTACAACGGGCTGTTTTCAGGATAGTACCACCCAACTGGATGATATTACTCACATTCTGACTCTTAAATTCTTTGATTTCACCTGTGACCAGACCTTTATAGCCTCTGTATATACCTTTGACTTGCAATCCATTGTAGATAGCTGCACGTGTCACTGCACGTATAGCAGCGTTCATTCCCGGAGCATCACCTCCGGAGGTCAAAATTCCGATACACTTAACTGTTCCCATATAACAATCTCTCATTAATTAGTTTGACGCGGCAAATGTACAATAAAAAGTTGAAAGCAGCGGTTATGAAGTTTTTTTTCGTATGAAGAAAACATTAAAAATGTTCAAATAGCCCTTTCTTGCTTTCTTTTTATTCATTCGTGTTACTTTGCCGTTTTTTCTTATGTTGCTTTGCTATTATTCTTTATATGAATAAAGCAATTATTCTTTGATAAGCGTCCGAATGTGATTGTAAATCTTCTCCATCAACCATTTCGGAGTAGAAGTCGCCCCACATACACCAATCGATTTTACGTTTTGAAGAAGAGAAGGATCGATTTCTTTCTCGTTATCTATCAAATGCGAATTAGCGTTCACCTTCAAACATTCTTCAAACAGCATCTTTCCGTTCGAACTCTTTTTGCCGCTGACGAAGAAGATCAAATCGTGTGTAGCCGCAAACTCCCGGAGCTTAGGCATACGGTTGGCAACCTGACGGCAGATCGTATCATAATATTCGAAAGTCGCCTCCGGTGAAATATGTTGTTTGAAGTATTCTACGATTTCTTGAAATTCGTCCAGTGACTTGGTTGTCTGTGAGAAAAGGCGGATACTTTTATTTAAATCCAGCTTTTTGGCTTCCTCTGCCTTTTCAATCACAATTGCTTTTCCGTCTGTCTGCCCTACCAGTCCCAGCACTTCTGCGTGTCCGCTCTTGCCGTAGATGACAATTTGTTTTTCTTCGTCACTGTCTGCCAGATACCCTTGTCGGATGCGTTTCTGCAAACGTAATACAACCGGACAGGTCGCATCGATAATCTCGATCTTATTTTCACGGGCAATCATATAAGTTTCCGGTGGCTCTCCATGCGCCCGGAGCAATACTTTTGCATTTTTCAATTGCTTGAATTCTTCCCGATTGATAGTGATTAATCCCATCGTTTTCAGCCTGTCCACTTCCCGGCTATTATGCACAATGTCTCCGAGGCAATAGAGTGTTTCTCCCTTTGCCAACTCTTCTTCTGCCTTATGAATGGCTGTCACCACACCAAAGCAGAAGCCGGAACCTTCGTCTATCTCTACCTTGATCATAAAACAAACTATTTACTTACCTTATTAAATTGTTCGAAAAGCCATTTTTTCTGCTCTTCAATCGATAAGTCGGTATTATCCAGGAGCAGCGCATCTTCTGCTTTGCGCAACGGACTTACTTCACGGTTTTGATCGATATAATCCCGTTGTTTCACATTTTCCAGAATCTCGTCGAAGCTGGCTGCCTGTCCCTTTGCTTTCAGCTCGTCATAACGGCGTTGAGCACGGATTTCGGGAGTGGCGGTTACAAATATTTTCAGTTCCGCATCCGGGAAAACAGTGGTACCTATGTCCCGGCCATCCATGACAATCCCCTTCTCATTTCCCATTGCTTGTTGTTGAGCTACCATTGCTTCACGTACGAAGTCGAGCGTACTGATAGGACTCACTTTGGAAGAAACCTCCATCGAACGGATTTTATTCTCTACATTCACACCGTTGAGATAAGTGTCGGGACGTCCGGTTTCCTTATTCAGCCGGAACGATATATGAATGTCCTTAATTTCTTTTTTCAGCCTCTCCGTATCGATAACGTCTCCGTCGAAAATTCCGTTTTCTATACTATATAAAGTGACCGCACGATACATGGCTCCGCTGTCAATGTAAATGTAGCCCACTTCACGGGCCAGATCTTTAGCCATTGTGCTTTTTCCGCAAGAGGAAAAACCATCGATTGCAATTGTTATCTTTTTCATATTCAGTTCATCTGATTTGTCCGCCAAAGATACGGTAAATTTGAAAATCAACCATAAGTTTGCCGTTAAAAGGAGCAAGACAAGTACGAAAGAATTAAAAAAGTTAAAAAGCCGGATAAAAAGAGGCAAAGAGGGGAACGAATACATGAAAATGTACTATATTTGCCCGGAGACACATGAAAGGACACTTTTTTTTAATCATTATATTAATAAATTTATGGAAGTTAAAAAATCACCCAAAGCAGACCTGGAAGGCAAGAAGTCTACATGGTTGCTCGTTGGTTACGTGGTAGTTCTAGCTTTCATGTTCGTGGCGTTCGAATGGACCCAGCGTGACGTGAAGATTGATACAAGCCAGGCAGTAGCTGATGTCGTGTTTGAAGAGGAAATTATTCCTATTACCGAAACCCCTGAACAAGCAGCTCCACCACCACCTGAAGCTCCAAAAGTAGCAGAATTGCTGGAGATTGTGGATGATAAAGCTGATATTGAGGAAACAACAACTATTATCAATGAAGATAACCAAGCTCGTGTAGAAGTAAAATATGTGCCTGTACAAGTTGTTGAAGAAGAACCGGAAGAACAGACTATTTTCGAAGTTGTAGAAAACATGCCGGATTTCCCGGGCGGACAAGCAGCTTTGATGCAGTATCTGGCAAAGAATATTAAATATCCGACTATTGCACAGGAAAACGGAACTCAAGGACGTGTTATCGTACAGTTCGTTGTTAACAAAGACGGTAGTATTGTAGATGCGAAGGTTGTACGTAGCGTTGACCCGTATCTGGATAAAGAAGCCCTCCGTGTGATTAATACCATGCCGAAGTGGAAACCAGGTATGCAGCGCGGAAAACCGGTACGTGTTAAATTTACGGTTCCTGTGATGTTTAGATTGCAGTAATTTGTAATAATATAAATTAGGAGGCTGCTTTCGGCAGCCTCTTTTTATTCATTAATTTTTTATTCATCATGTTTACAGCTTCTCAATTACTTGATAAGATAAATAATCATATTTCTGAAATTCAGTTTACCCGGACGCCGAAAGGACTTTATGAACCGATTGAATATATCCTTTCTCTGGGTGGGAAGCGGATACGTCCTGTATTAATGTTGATGGGATATAACTTGTATCGGGAGGATGTGGCGTCTATATACGATCCTGCCACTGCAATTGAAGTTTACCACAACCACACCTTGTTGCATGATGATTTGATGGATCGCTCGGATGTGCGCAGAGGCAAACCTACTGTACACAAAGTATGGAACGATAACACTGCTGTTCTTTCGGGAGATGCTATGTTGATTCTGGCATTTCGCTATATGACGGGATGTCCGCAGGAACATCTGAAAGAAGTGATGGATTTATTCAGTCTGACTACACTTGAGATCTGTGAAGGGCAGCAGCTGGATATGGAATTTGAGTCCCGCTGTGATGTGACAGAAGACGAATACATTGAAATGATTCGTTTGAAAACGGCAGTGTTGCTTGCTGCTAGTCTTAAAATCGGTGCAATTTTGGCAGGAGCGACTGCTGAAGATGCAGAGAATCTTTATCATTTTGGGATGCATATCGGAGTTGCGTTCCAATTGCAGGATGATTTGTTGGATGTATATGGAGACCCGGAAGTGTTCGGGAAGAAGATAGGCGGAGACATTCTTTGCAATAAAAAAACATATATGCTTATCAAAGCATTGGAGCACGCAGATGAAAAGCAGCAGGAAGAATTGAATCGTTGGTTGAATGCAGAAACTTTTCAACTAGCAGAAAAAATAAAAGCGGTAACTGAAATCTATAATCAGTTGAATATCCGTAATGTCTGCGAAAACAAAATGCGCGAATATTACACCCTTGCTATGGAAAGCCTGGCTGCAGTCGCCGTTGCAGAAGACAGGAAAAAAGAATTGAAGAATCTTGTGAAATTATTAATGTATCGTGAAATGTAGCTAAGTGTCAGAGATATGCCTTACAGACGATTACCAAATACTGATCAAGCAAGAGTTCGGGCGTTGAAAGCGGCAGTCGAAAAGGGGGAGATGTATAACGTACGTGACTTGGCTATTACATTAAAGACATTATTTGAGGCACGTAATTTCTTACATCGGTTCGAGGCTGCGCAAATTTATTATACACAGTGTTACAACAACCAGTCGCGTGCCAGCCGTAAGCATCAGATGAACGTGAAGACCGCCCGGTTGTATATCTCTCATTTTATCCAAGTACTCAATTTGGCAGTACTTCGCGATGAAATCAAAGTGGCGCATAAAGAATTATATGGCCTGCCTGCTTCAAACACAGTGCCGGACCTGTTGAGTGAAGCGCACTGGTAGAGTGGGGGAAGAAAATAATTGAAGGCGAACAACAAAGAACAACTCAAGGCGGCATACCTATTTATAATCCGACTATTGCACGTGTAAAAGTGCATTATGATATTTTTCTGGAAAGCTACGAACGGCAGAAAAACTATCAGGCATTAACCAGTCGCAGTCTTGATGAATTGGCATCCATGCGTGGGCGTGCAGATGAATTGATTCTGGATATCTGGAACCAGGTAGAAGCTAAATATCAGGATGTCACTCCCAATGATACCAGATTAGAAAAATGTCGCGACTACGGACTGATATATTATTATCGTTCCAGCGAGAAAGTAAAAGAAGAAAAAGAAATATCATGCTGATAGATACTCATTCTCACCTTTTTGTTGAAGAATTTACCGAAGACCTGCCGCAGGTGATGGAACGTGCACGGAAAGCGGGAGTTTCCTATATTTTCATGCCCAACATAGACAGTACCACCATTGATGCTATGTTGTCAGTGTGTAGGGATTATCCGGGTTTTTGCTATCCGATGATCGGGCTGCACCCGACTTCCGTCAATGAATCCTATGAACAGGAATTAGCAGTTGTACGCAAGTACTTGTCGACTTCTAATGAATTTGTGGCTATCGGAGAAATAGGCCTCGACCTTTATTGGGACAAGACTTTTCTGAAAGAACAAATTTTGGCTTTTGAAAAGCAAATAGAGTGGGCATTAGAGTATGACCTTCCGATTGTAATTCATTCAAGAGAAGCATTTGAATATATATATAAGGTAATGGAGCCCTATAAAAAGACGCCATTGACCGGCATTTTTCATAGTTTCACCGGGACATCGGAAGAAGCGGCGAAATTGTTGGAATTCGAAGGATTTATGTTAGGTATTAACGGAGTCGTTACTTTTAAGAAATCGACTTTACCGGAAACACTGACGACAGTTCCTTTGGAACGCATTGTGCTCGAAACCGACTCCCCTTATTTAGCTCCTGTGCCGAACCGGGGGAAGAGAAATGAGAGCGCCAATGTAAAAGACACACTTATGAAGGTGGCGGAGATTTATCAGATAACTCCAGAGCACGTAGCAGAGGTCACTTCTGTTAATGCGCTAAAAGTGTTTGGAATCCGCAAATAAGGTTCGAAAGGTTTTAAATTATATTAATTTGCAGTATTTATTCAAGATAAAAGAGGGAGAATGCTTCAAGAAAAGAAAAAAAAGAATACATTTGTAGCTGAAAATGCAGAAAACATGCAGGGAGAGATGCTCGAGTGGTTGAAGAGGCACGCCTGGAAAGCGTGTATACGCCAAAAGTGTATCCGGGGTTCGAATCCCCGTCTCTCCGCAGACATGAAAAAGAGAAGAGAAGTAAATACAATAATAATAATCAATTAATTAATCTTAAAAATTAGACACACAATGAAAAAGTTATTTGCAATTGTTGCTGTGATTGGGGCCTTCACTTTTGGCTCAATTCAACTTGCTCAGGCTCAAGATGCTCCTGCAGCAGAACAAACTGAACAACAAGCTGCTCCTGCCGCTGAAGCTACTACTGCTGCTGCTCCTGCTGCAGAAGAAGGTGGTATTCACAAGGAAATCAAAGTTAAATTCATCGAAGGTACTGCATCTTTCATGAGTTTGGTAGCTATCGCTTTGGTGATCGGTTTGGCTTTCTGTATCGAACGTATCATTTATTTGAGCTTGGCTGAAATCAACACAAAAAAATTCATGGCATCTATCGAAGCTGCTTTGGAAAAAGGTGATGTTGAAGCTGCTAAAGACATTGCTCGTAACACCAGAGGTCCGGTTGCTTCTATTTACTATCAAGGTCTGATGAGAATTGATCAGGGTATTGATGTAGTTGAGAAGTCAGTTGTATCTTACGGTGGTGTACAGGCTGGTTACCTTGAAAAAGGATGTTCTTGGATCACACTGTTTATCGCAATGGCTCCGTCACTCGGATTCTTGGGTACTGTAATCGGTATGGTGCAGGCATTTGATAAAATCCAGCAGGTAGGTGATATCTCTCCGACGGTTGTTGCAGGTGGTATGAAAGTTGCCTTGATTACAACTATCTTCGGTTTGATCGTAGCATTGATCCTTCAGGTATTCTACAACTATGTACTTGCTAAGATTGAAGCTCTGACTAGCGAAATGGAAGATTCTTCTATCTCTTTGTTAGACATGGTAATCAAATATAACTTGAAATACAAAAAATAATCGAAGATGAGTAAGTTAACATATAGAGCATCGTATTATGCACTTTATGCGATGTTTGCCATCATCCTGATCGTATTGTGCCTTTTCTTCTTAGGAGGAGATGCTACAGGCGATGCAGTGATTGCGGGAGTAGATCCCGAGATGTGGCAGCCGGCTCAAACAGACGCCTTACTTTATTTGATGTATGCTTTGTTTGGCATTGCCATTGCAGCTACTATACTTGGTGCAATATTCCAATTTGGAGCAGCTTTGAAAGATAATCCGGCAAATGCTATCAAATCTTTACTTGGTTTGGTTCTTTTAGTTGTTGTTTTAGTTGTTGCTTGGTCTATGGGTGACGGAACACCAATGCAGATTCAAGGCTATAGCGGTACAGACAACGTTCCTTTTTGGCTGAAACTGACTGATATGTTCCTTTATTCTATTTACATCCTGTTGTTTGTAACAGTTGTTGCAATCATCGTGAGTGGCATAAAGAAGAAATTATCCTAATCAATTGAGTAATTCTCAATTAAATAAGTAATAACAATGGCAAGAGGAAAAAGAAAAGTTCCTGATATTAACTCAAGTTCTACGGCGGATATCGCTTTCTTGTTGCTGATCTTCTTCTTGATTACAACATCAATGGATACGGACCGTGGTTTGGCAAGACTTTTGCCTCCACCGCCCGAAGATCAAGATCAGGATAATACTGATAAAATCAAAGAACGTAACGTATTGCAGGTATACTTGAATAAAGATGATGCTTTGATGTGCGGTAATGATTATATTGGTGTTGATCAGTTGAGAGAGAAAGCTAAAGAATTTATTGCTAACGTTGCTAACGCAGAACATATGCCTGAAAAAACACAAAAGAATGTAGAATTCTTTGGCACATATCTGGTTAATGACAAGCATGTAATTTCTTTGCAGAATGACCGTGGATCTTCTTATCAGGCTTATATCAGCGTGCAGAACGAATTGGTGGCTGCATACAATGAATTGAGAGACGAGTTGGCTGAACAGAAATTTGGAACTACATATGCGGAATTGAATGACGATCAGCAAAAAGCGATTCGTGAAATTTATCCGCAACGAATTTCTGAAGCAGAACCTAAAAAATACGGAGAAAAAAAGAAGTAAGTAATGGGAAAATTTAATAAGACTGGTAAACGTGAAATGCCGGCATTGAATACTTCTTCGTTGCCTGACCTTATCTTTACCTTGTTGTTCTTCTTTATGATTGTAACAACAATGCGTGAGGTAACGTTAAAGGTACAGTTTACACTTCCGCAAGGTACTGAACTCGAAAAACTGGAGAAGAAATCGCTGGTAACATTCATCTATGTAGGAGAACCTACACAGGAATATCGCGCAAAAATGGGTACTGAAAGTCGTATTCAGCTCAACGACAGCTATGCTGAAGTTGGTGAAGTACAGGACTTCATTTTCCAGGAACGTGCAAGTATGAATGAAGGTGATGCAGCTAAAATGACTGTATCTCTGAAAGTAGACCAAAAGACAAAGATGGGTATTATTACTGACGTAAAAAATGCTCTTAGAAAATCTTATGCTTTGAAGATTAACTATTCAGCTACTAAACGTGGTGAAAAGTAATTAGTTAATTTGATATATAAAAAGGAAGGGTGTCCAAATCGGTTTGGACACCCTTCCTTTTATATATTAATATTACACATTTGTACAACTCTTTCTATCGGGATTCTTTTTTAATTGTCTTTTACTCCATATACTTCTTTATGTATTCTCTTTTTGATTGTTTCAAAATCCTTTTCACAATCCAGCTCTCCGTGTACCATTAAATACATGGGAAGAAAATCATCTCCGGGTTTGTAAGGAGGTTGACAGTAGTCTTTTTCCCATAGTGTAAAGCCCTGGCGTTGATAAAAGCTGATACGTCGTTTGGCCATTTCCTCCACCGGACGTTCTACTTCCAATACGATCGGGCGTTTTAAATAATTGCACAAGTATTCCAGTGTACGTTTTCCATAACCTCCATTTCGCAGGGCAGGATTGGTTGCAAAGTGTTCTACATAGTAGAAACTGCCAAAGTCCCAATAGGTAATGAAGCCGACTGGCAAGTCATCATCAAAGATGATGTTATTATGAAAGTTGCCCGTACGGTCAGTGTACTCGCGCAGTTGTTCCAGCTGACGGTACTCTTCCGGTGGAAATGCATCAATCAGGAGTTCTTCCATGAATTTGTAATGTTGCAGGTCCGACGTACTGATTGGTTGAAGTCTAATCATGAGGTTTGGGTTTTAAGTTTGACAATAATATGATTGTATATTGATTTTGTTTTTAAGTAGGTATTTACCATCGGTTACCATCGATGATTGTTATTCAATTAAGGAACATAAAACTCAATCATTCGGCGGATGGCACGTTGACAAACCGGGCAAAATTCCGGATATCCGTTTGTTTTCATGCGACAGTCGTAGGCAGGACGATAAATACCTTTAGCGGAATAGCCGCCTCCTTCATATACTCCTACCGGATATTTCTTTCTTTCAGCAATAGGAGTAGGGATCGGAGTGCCTAGTGGAAGCATATCTTTCCATTTGGAAGCAAAGTTCACCTGTGTTGAAATATTCTGTTCCCACGGTTCGACATCCAGTGGATAAGTATTCGTCATCACATCATCCTCATAAAAATACTCGTCGGCCAATCCGCCGAAGCTGTGTCCGAATTCGTGCACTACCACCGGTTTGAACATAGGGTGATGAGCTGTGGTTAGCGTATAAGAATTGTATATTCCTCCTCCGCCGTATACATCTGTGTTAGCGAGGATAATGATATGCTCGTAAGGGATACCAGCCAATGCATTGTGGATAGACTTTACCCGGCTGGTAGTCAGATAGCGATCTGAATAAAAGGTATCGAAATGAGAATGAACCGCCGTTTCTTTCCACAGATTTTCGCGGGGAACACTGACACCACTATCCGTTGAAGGACTGGCTACGGCAACAATATTAAATTTACCCTTCATGGAACGGAACGGCTCGTACGAAAACAAACTTTCGCAGGTACGTTGTGCATCCTGATAGAATATATCCATTTCTTTTTCTGTATATCCCTCTGCCAGAATAGCAACATCTATGCAGTCTTTTTCATTGCCACTTTGCAGCATATACCGGTGTGGAGTAACATGTGATACTCCCCGTTTATGAATCAGTATGTCATCCGGACGCACGATATGTTTGTAAGTAGCCATTGTTTTCTTTCGCGGAGAATATAAAGTCACTTCTATTTCTACAGGCTGTTTGGGATAGGGAAGAAGAAAGGTATTCTCAAACCCTTTAGCTGTTTCTTTGGCTTCGTCTGTTGACAGCCATTCTTGAAATAAAGAAGAGAAAGAAGTTTTGTAGATACACTGTTTGCTGGCAAGGTCTTTCACAATAATTTGTCCGTTGCCTTCCAAGGGAAGTTCGGAGAGATGATGTTGACGCCCTGCCCAGGTAGGGAGCTGTGAAAGCTCATCCAGATAAATAGCCTGTTGTGTAGCATCCCCGGTAAAGATATAATCCACTCGCAATGTTTTGTTCTGAAAATAATCAGCAAAATTCTGGGCATAACTTCCTATAGAAGTGCAGAAACACAGAATGATACAGCAAATATGTTTCATATAAATGGTATATTTATGTTTTTCGCAAAGGTACGAACTATTGTTGACTTATCCGCTTTCTGCAAATAAAAGTAATAGATTATAGTATTTGTTGTCGAAAAAACGCTAACTTTGCATAAAAGATTCATTGATAAAAACAATTTGATTCAAAAATGGGACATCATCAATTAGATGCTTTAGATGAGCAAATTCTGAGACTGATTGCAGGGAATGCGCGTATTCCTTTTTTGGAAGTGGCAAGAGCATGTAATGTTTCCGGTGCTGCGATCCATCAGCGTATTCAGAAGCTTACTAATCTAGGAATATTAAAAGGTTCGGAGTATGTTATCGACCCCGAGAAAATCGGATATGAGACTTGCGCTTATATTGGTATATATCTAAAAGACCCCGAATCCTTTGACTCGGTAACAAAAGCTTTAGAGGCTATCCCCGAAGTGTGGAATGCCATTTCACTACCGGAAAATACGATATGTTTATCAAAATTTACGCGAAGAATAACCACCACTTATTGAGTATTATTCACGATAAGTTGCAACCATTGGGCTTGGCGCGTACCGAAACATTAATCTCCTTCCATGAAGCCATTAAGCGGCAGATGCCGATTATGGTCGACATAGAAGATGAAGATTAATCATTAGTCAGTATTCGTGGTTGGATCACAGTAAGAAACAATTTTCTTACTTTCTTACGTAATCAACGAAAGCATAAGAGCAGAGATGTTTCTCATCCGCAGGATGGGCTTCTCTGCTTTTTTCCTGCCATACCTTTGAAGATACTTCCGGAAAATAGGCATCAGCTTCGGGAGCTGTACTGTCTATCTCTGTCAGGCGAAGTTCGTCAGCAAAAGACAGAGCCTGCTGATAAATGCTCGCCCCTCCTATAATATAAATATGTTCATCCTCCCGGCAACTTCTCAAAGCCGTTTCGAGTGAAGGAAACACTTCCGCACCGGAACATACTGTATCCGGATTGGAAGATAAAACGATATTTCTTCGATTGGGCAATGCGCCTTTCGGTAATGACTCGAAAGTTTTGCGTCCCATAAGTATGGTGTTTCCGGTAGTTAATGCTTTGAAACGTTTCAAATCATTCGGTAACCAGAAAAGAAGCTTATTCTCAAAGCCTATAGCCATGCGGCGATCTACGGCAGCAATGATGGATACTTTACTCATATTTTTTACACGGCTACTGCTCCTGCAATATGCGGATGCGGATCATAGTTCACTAATTCGAAGTCCTCAAATTTAAAATCGAAGATGTTTTTTACGTCCGGATTGATTTTCATTTGCGGCAATGGACGAGGCTCCCGTGATAATTGGAGCTTCACTTGTTCCAGATGGTTCAGGTAGATATGAGCATCACCGAAAGTATGAACGAAATCGCCGGCTTTCAAACCTGTCACTTGTGCCATCATTTGCAGTAATAATGCGTATGAAGCAATGTTGAAGGGAACACCGAGAAATATATCGGCACTGCGTTGATATAGTTGCAGGCTCAACCGCCCGTCTGCTACGTAAAACTGAAAGAATGCATGGCAGGGAGGTAGATTCATATTGTTCAAATCTGCTACGTTCCACGCACTAACGATGATACGGCGTGAATCCGGATTGTGTTTGAGTGTCTCCACTACTTCGCTGATCTGGTCGATGAAGCCGCCGTTGTAATCAGGCCATGAACGCCATTGATAACCGTAGACATGACCCAAATCACCGTTCTCGTCCGCCCATTCGTTCCAAATACGTACTCCGTGTTCCTGCAGGTATTTCACGTTTGTATCTCCTTGCAGAAACCAAAGCAATTCGTATATGATTGATTTCAGATGCAGTTTTTTGGTTGTCAGGCACGGGAAACCGTCATCAAGGTAAAACGCATCTGATGACCGAAGATACTGATCGTTCCGGTTCCGGTACGATCACTTTTTTCCGTGCCTTCGGTAAGTACACGATTGAGTAAATCCAGGTATTGTTTCATAATGAATAATTTGCAGTGAAAATGATTCTCCGTACAAAATTACAAAAATGGAGTGAATAAATTAGCAAACCAGCCGACGAACTTCTTCCAGGGAGAACGCTTTTTCCAAAACTCCGGTGTCAGCTGGGTACAATGCTCGATATCGTTTCGGAACATATTATTCAATTCACCCGTTATTCTTTTATCAAAAATAAAGGCATTTGTTTCGTAGTCATATCGTAGGCTGCGGCTGTTCAGGTTGGCAGTACCGACTGTGCAGAACAAGTCGTCCACCATCATAATTTTCGAGTGATGGAATCCCCCGTTGTACATGTAGACAGTAGCTCCTCTTTTCATCAGTTTATGTAACTTGTAAAGTGCGGCATCCGGAGTAAAAGGGATATCGGAAGCAGAGGAAACCATGATGGTTACATCTACTCCCCGGTCG
This sequence comes from Bacteroides sp. AM54-2NS, assembly GCF_003602935.1. Taxonomy (NCBI): domain Bacteria; kingdom Pseudomonadati; phylum Bacteroidota; class Bacteroidia; order Bacteroidales; family Bacteroidaceae; genus Bacteroides; species Bacteroides sp. AM54-2NS. Next base: position 28,962 of record NZ_QTMZ01000017.1, on the reverse strand, counting down.
ATTGTCCGGTTCAACGCCTTTTTGATGGAAGAAGTCGGTACAAAATAAGGATTGACGATATGAACATTCTTTTGTGCCGAATAAATGCTCATGGCATAGGCATGACTCAACATACGGCTATTCTTTTTCGGGGTACGGTCTACAATTGCTACAACGATATTTGTGCTGTCTGTCTGTCCCTCATGTTGGGGGAAATAAGCTTCTCCTCCTACGTTCTGTTTAGTCTCTTTGTTCCAAATTGTCAGGAAAATTTCCTGCAAATCATTGACTGCATCCCCTTCGATACGCATGTGCATATCACGCCAAGTTCCGATTTTGGGTAGTCCGTTGATATAATAATCGGCGATATTCATTCCGCCTGTATATGCCACTTTTCCGTCGATAACAGCAATTTTGCGATGGTCGCGGTGGGCGGCATGATTGATATAAGGGAAGGTGAACGGGTCAAACTTGACGATTTCGATTCCCTGTTCACGTATTTTCTTGAGGTGTTTCTTTTTAAGGGGCTTGTTGTTCGACCAGTTTCCGAAAGCGTCAAACATAGCTCGTACTTCAACGCCTTCTTTCACTTTTTCGGCTAATAAAGTGAACAAAGCATTGGCAATGGAGTCATTTCGGAAGTTGAAATATTCCAGATGAACATGATGTTTAGCTTCCCGGATGGCTTCAAATAAATCGATAAACTTCTCCCGTCCGCTTTTTAGCAGTTTGACTTTATTATTATCAGATATAGGGATTCCCGACTCTTCTAGGAAATGCAGTACTAGGGAATCGCTTGTTAGTCCGATTGAGTCTCTGGCTGCGTCATCAGACTGTCGATGACATCTGCCTGAACATGTAATAAAGACAGGAACAGAAATAAAATAAATATACGTAGTTTCAAAACTCTTCTCTCTATTTTAGTTTACAGAGCAACAAATATACAACATCTATGTTTGGGCTTACTTGGAGTAAAGGGTAGATTTATTATTGTTTAACACTAAAAGGGAGGGATAAAGAGTTCTTTGACTCATAAATATAAAAATCTGGGAAACTTATGCTTTGGACTTTTAATCTGTATTTATTTTGTTTATGCCATAGAAGCAACCTTTCGTGTAGCCATAAATAATAATACAACAGCTGCGATAATAATTGACTTTGGATCAAGGCTGGTAGTGCCATGATTAATCATGCCGATAAATACTTCTCTTATTGTTCCCCAAGCTGCTTCCAATCCGCCTAACCATACGAAAAGTACGGCAGCCACAGTCATTACGAAGGCACTCCAGATACGAACCAGGTGGTTGCTACGACCGGGTAAATGGTGCATGACACGGCGACTGAATCCGTTGTCTGCTATTTCCTGCTTGTTTTCTGCGAAGAAATCGCGCAAGAGCTTATCATTGTCTATTTCTGTCATAACCGTTTTGTTTTAAATACGTTGCTAATTTTTCTTTTCCACGTGACAGGTGGCTTTTCACCGTTCCTGACGGTACTCCTACAATACCTGCTATTTTGTCGATACTAATGTCCTCCATATAGAACAACATAATGCAGGTTCTTTCCACTTCCTTAAGCATTTTGAGTGACTGATAAACATCCATTTTCTGTCCTACATTCTCTTGTTCGGTACTGTTGATGGCGTCTATTTCTTTTGTATCCAAGTCGGCTGTCTCTTTCCGGCTGCGAATATAATCATAAAAAACATTATAAGCAATACGGTACAGCCACGTAGAGAAACTTGACAAGTTTCGGAAAGAGGCAATGTTTGTATATGCTTTGATAAATGTATCTTGTGCAAGGTCGTCACTCAATTCGCTGTCGCCGCAAGTCAGGTTCAGGAAGAATCGCCGGATGGGCGACTGATACTTCTCCACCAACTGGTCGAAGGCCTTGGTGTTCTTGAACACCACGACCTGCGCGACTAACGATATATCATTGAGTTGGCTCATTTATTCTCGTCGTTCTTTTCTTCGTTTACTCCATTATCTTTCTCTCCGGATTCGGAAGGGATGATTTCGAAGCTATCGTTTTTGACGTTATTCTGATTCTTTTTTTCATCTTTATGGGTAGTATACGTCCGGGGAGCATCTGTACCTTGAGTCTGTTGTTTACTACCGATGATCCATTGTCCGATACCCATAAATGTAACGAGTAAACCGATCGCTCCAATTCCGAATTCACCGGTGATTGCCCAAAGGAAGATGAAAAGACCGATACCTGTAAAGGTGTTTTTGATGCCTTGTGAACGTGGGTCAACCGTTTTGTTTTCACGAATAAATTCTGCTGGCAATGGCTGACCTGCAGCGAGTGCCTGTTCGGCAAGACGATAGCGTGCTTTCCGATTTTTATAACGGAAGAAGAAGATTACAAACAGAATGAATACCGGAAATCCGAAAACGGCAATGATTGATATGATTGCTACGAGAATTCCTCCGTTGATACCAAAGCCGTGGAATGGGAAATCGTCGTCATCCGATTCGAATGTAAAACTGGCCTTACCATGACCTGTACTGATATTACTTGAGTTTGCATCTACTTCTGTGGAATCAGTGTCCGCTGTATCTACACCGATGACTGTGACAGCAGTATTGTTTGTTTTTGCTTTATTGTCTTTGGTCACAGTTACCTTTACTTTTCCGACGGAATCGCGGACAACAGTAGTTTGGTTTTGGGCAATAGCCAGTGTGCAAGTGGTCAGTACAACCATCAATGCTAATAGAAAATTTTTCATATCAATAGTTTTTTTATTTATTTCTTTGTCTGTTAGACGTAGTTAATATCATAGAAAGTTGCAAAGAGACGAAATATTTTTGATATTTGCGGAAATTAATAACGAAAAATGGAATTACCCGCTTCTTTTATAGACTATACCCGTTCCCTGCTGGGCGATGAAGAATACGACAAATTAGCTGTTGCCATCCGACAAGAACCACCTGTCAGCATCCGGTTGAATGATGGGAAATTAAAAATTGAAAATGGAAAATGCAGAATTGTACCGCAAGCAGGCTGTATTACTGATTTTCAACTTTCAACTTTTAATTTAGAATTAAATCAAGTCCCTTGGTCTTCCGAAGGCTTTTATTTGGATGAGCGTCTCACTTTCACGTTTGATCCATTGTTTCATGCAGGTTGTTATTATGTTCAGGAGGCTTCTTCTATGTTTGTGGAGCAGGTGCTCCGGCAGTATGTCACCGGACCGGTGAAGATGCTGGATCTTTGTGCAGCTCCCGGTGGAAAGTCTACTCATGCCCGTAGTGTGCTTCCTGAAGGGAGTTTACTGGTGGCTAATGAAGTCATCCGAAATCGTTCGCAGATTCTTGCGGAGAATTTAATGAAGTGGGGACATCCGGATGTAGTAGTAACCAATAATGATCCGGCAGATTTTGCGGTTTTGCCGTCTTTCTTTGACGTGATTCTTACAGATGTCCCTTGCTCCGGTGAAGGTATGTTTCGTAAAGACCCTGTCGCTGTAGAAGAGTGGAGTCCCGAGAATGTAGAAATCTGTTGGCAGCGGCAACGGCGGATTATTGGAGATATTTGGGATACGTTGAAGCCTGGGGGAATTCTTATATATAGTACGTGTACATTTAATACAAAAGAGGACGAAGAGAATGCACGTTGGATTCAACAAGAGTATGGAGCCGAGCCGTTAACTGTGCAGGTACAGGAAAACTGGAATATAACAGGAGATCTTTTACCGGATAATTGTGATGGTTCTAAATCTTCTATTCCTGTCTATCATTTTTTCCCTCATAAGACGAAAGGCGAAGGCTTTTTCCTGGCAGCTTTTCGGAAGCCGGAGACAGGAAACGAGATTCCGGTATCTTCTTTCTCGAAGGAGAAGACTTCTAAAAAGAAAGATAAGAAAGGAGGAGCAACCTCTTCTCCTGTTTCGAAAGAACAGCTGAATATTGCAAAAAGCTGGCTGAATGATGAAAATTCGGACAAGTATATATTGTCGGCAGAAGGAACAAGTATCCAGGCTTTTTCAAAGCATTATGCTGATGAATTAATGGCAATGAAACAATGCCTGAAAATCGTATCGGCAGGAGTGGAGATAGGAGAAGTGAAAGGAAAGGATTTGATACCTGACCATGCATTGGCGATGTGTAGTTCACTTTTATGCCGGGAAGCTTTCGCTACGGAAGAAATAAGTTATAAACAGGCTATCACTTATTTACGAAAAGAGGCCATTACCTTGCCGGTAACAGCCCCTCGTGGATATGTTTTGCTTACGTACCGGCATATTCCTCTCGGATTTGTGAAGAACATCGGTAATCGTGCCAATAATCTTTATCCGCAAGAATGGCGTATTCGTAGCGGATACTTGCCGGAAAATATACGCATATTATCGGAAAGTACAGTTGATTAAAGAAGACCCTGCTGATTAAGGCAGTATTCCGGCAGGTATTTCCTGTTCGGAAAGGGTAAAACTAATTTGTTTGCCTGTGCCTGGTTCACCTCCAGCGATTTCTTCCAGCGTGTAGGAAGGAGGTGGTGCAGGTGATGTCCGCGTTTCTCCGATGGGTGGAGTATTCCAATTCAGATTCAAGCTTTTATCCAAGCGGTGAAATACGTATGCATTTCCCCACAAGATGAATTTATGATTGGAAATAGGTGTTGCCGCATCTTCCGAAAAAGTGAGAGTCAGTATAGCTTTCTCATTATTTCCTTCTTCTTTTTCCAGTTTGTAACTTCCTCGAGTTATTAAGGTTAGTCCGGATGAAAAAGCTGTTTGTTCTCCCTGTTTGAAAAAATAAGCATCCCGTGCGTGATTGTTGATTAGAAAAATGTCGGAAATGCCGGGCAGAAGATTTGCGTCTCCGTTGGGTAAGTTAGACAAGTAGCTGCGGAGCAACTTTATATCCTCGTAATTGTCGACAACCTTGATTGGCAGGGTGCAGGTTTCTTGTGTGGCGTTGTCCGTTACTGTCAGATAAGTTTGCCCGGTGAGAATACCGGTAACATAAATCATACGTCCGGCAGGTACTCCGGTCCAGCCGGTTTCGGTTCCTGCGCTTGCGATGCGTGTGTCTTTAACTTCAAGTGAGTAATCACCATTTCCGCTTTCCAGTCCAAGGTAACGTCTGCCACCCATGGGCACTTCATATTCACTGTTGTAAAAACGAAGTGGATTTTCTTCATCCTCTTTACATCCACTGAATAGTGTAAGGATGCAACATAACATGAATAGATAGAATTGTTTAGGTCTCATAATCTGTATTTTATGTTCGTTGCAAATGTAACATATTATTTTGAAATATTTAGTTGGAACTTGAAGAAAATGAGAGGGAGAGGGGAGATATATTCAGGCACGGGTTACACGGATTTCACGGCTTTTAGAAATATGATTGTCATAAAGTAACAGCGTAATCCGTGAAATCTGTGTAATCCGTGCCTGAAATTATTATATAAACATACTTACATCACTTAAAATAGAAATTAGTATGTTCGGCGTAATCCATGTCTAAAGGATTTTATGTACTATTTATAGTTTACTCTTGTAAATCCGTGCCATTGCTTTCTGGTACTGATTTTCCAGTTGCAGATAATTTTGATGGCTTTGATAGATGACAGAAACTTCAACGAAATATTCAATCATACTAATCTGTCCACCTGTCAGAGCCTGTTTCAGCAGTGACAGATCTTGTTGCGACTGGAAAGTCTTGCTGTATTCTTCCATCGAAGCATGCAGTGTTTTCGCTTCCCGGTAAAGCTGTGCCAATTCGGACTCCACTTGCAGGGTAGCATTATCCTTTTGCAAGTCAATGTTAAGAGCCTGTGCTTTAGCGATTTTTACCTTATTCCGGTTTTCGAAAAGCGGGAAAGAGAAACCTACCACTACACCGTTGAAAGGTACGCCTGTTTCTGTGTTCCGGCGGTAGCCGAGTTCCAGTTTGGGTAGCCATTGTGATTTATTGACAGCAATCTGTTTGCGGGCAACAAGACTTTCGTTGCCGAGTGCCATAAGAGTACGGTCCGTTGCCATGACTTCCGACTTCAATATTTGATAATCAGTAGGGAAAGGTATAGCCGGATATTGGTTTTCCTCAAAAACTACCGGAATATTACCATTCAGCGTATTCAGCTCCTGCTGTTTGTTGCGGAGTGCTGTTTCGTTCAGAGACGCTTCTGTTCTGACATTCAACAGTTCCAGATTGATTTTGTTGGTTTCGAGAGCATTCGCATCTCCTGTTTGAAGACGCTTGGCATACATCTTTGCAAGTTCTTCCGCATTGCGGAGGCGTTCTTCCAGAATATGCTTTTGCTGACGAAGCATGATGATATCCAGGCAAAGTTCTTTCGCCTGTAACAGCTTCTCTTGACGGAAAACATCCGACTGACTGTCAAAAGCTCCGGCTTTGAGACGATTCAACTTGTTGCGTGTAGCATATAAACTAGGGAAATCAAAGCTTTGTGAAACAACCAGTTCGCCGATTGTTTCGCTTTTATCTTTCGCTCCCCATAGATGTGCGTAAGAAAGAGTAGGATCAGGCAGGTTATTATCCGTTTTAGCTTCCAGCTTCTGCGAAGTAATCAGTTGCTCGTTTGCCTGCAACTCCTTATTGTTCGTTTCGATATTCTTCAATACCTGTTCAATTCCGTTTTGGGCTTGCACTTCGCCTATGGTTAAGAAAAGAAGTGCAGCGCTTATGGTCATGATTTGTTTCATTTCTAATTTCTTTATTTATTACAAGCTATTGTTGATAGATACTTTATGATAAGGCATTTATTTGTTTGGCACCGAGGAACGACCCGTTTCTCACCGAGAAACACTTGGTTCCTCACCGGGGAACGATGGTTTCCTCACCGAGGAAAAACATCACCCGCTACAGGCTTTCCTGGGCCTTTTTCCGATGCATCATCAGATAAACAATCGGAACGATAAAACCGTTCAAAAAAGTAGACGTTAATAACCCTCCTAAAATCACTTTTGCCATCGGACTTTGAATTTCGTTACCGGGCAAGTCGCCGCCGAGTGCCAATGGAATCAGTGCAAGTGCAGAAGACAATGCCGTCATCAAAATCGGATTCAGACGGTCGAGAGAACCTCGGAGCACACTATCGTATACATTCAAACCTTCTTCCTTTTGCAAATGATTGTAGTGGCTGATGAGCAACATACCGTTACGCGTTGCAATACCGAACAAGGAAATGAAACCGATGATAGCCGGAATACTGACCTCTCCTGTTGTAATCACCAAAGCAAATACACCACCGATCAGTGCCAGCGGAAGATTCAGCAAGATGACGCCCGACTCTTTCACGCTGCGGAACTCATTATACAATAACAAGAAGATTACTACAATGCTGATAAATGAAGTCAGCGCCAGTGTCCGGCTGGCAGCCTGTTCACTTTCAAACTGTCCGCCATACTCGATGTGATAGCCTTCGGGCAGTTGCACCGATGTGTCGATGCGTTTCTGAATATCATTTACAACACTACGCAAATCGCGGTCGGCCACATTAGCAGAAATCACAATTTTACGTTTTACATTCTCGCGGTTGATCGTATTTGGTCCCATGGCCGATACCACTTCTGCTACATAGCTCAAAGGAACTTTGCGGCCGTCATTCGTATCTACCATCAAGTTCCGGATTTTTTCTATTTCATCCCGGGCATCATCCTTCACTTTCACGATCAGATCGAAACTCTTGCCTTGCTCATAAACCTGCGAGATCACTTTTCCAGCCAAAGCTACGTTCACATATTCCGAGAACTCCGGCAGGGTAATACCGAACTTAGCCAGCATTTCCCGTTTAGGCTGTATTTTCAGCTGCGGACGCTCAATCTGTTGCTCCACGTTCAGGTCGGCAACACCGGGAATATCACTGATAGCTCCTTTAATTTGATTACCGAGTGAGAACATTTTATTCAGATCGTCTCCGAATAGCTTGATAGCGATATTCGCTTTCGTACCCGATAACATAGCGTCGATACGGTGGCTGATTGGTTGTCCGATTTCTATATTTGCCCCGGTGATAGTACCCAACTTTTCACGTACATCAGCTACCAGTTCACTGCGCGAACGATCTTTCAGTTCAAACGGAGCTTCTATTTCAGAAACGTTTACCCCTAATGCATGTTCGTCCAGTTCGGCACGTCCCGTTTTCCGGGCTACGGTTTGTATTTCGGGAATCGTCATCAATAACTCTTCTGCCCGATGTCCCATTTTATTGCTTTCTTCCAGTGAAATACCCGGTAGAGAACTAATATTGATGGTGAACGAACCTTCGTTAAAGGAAGGAAGGAAGCTGCGTCCGAGGGTAAAGAACACTCCGAGCGCAACCACAAAGAGTGCGATTGTACTTCCAAGTGTCACTCGTTTGTGTGCGAGCACCCAAGTCAGTGCCTTTTCGTAAACCCCTTTCATCCAACGGGCAAGGGGAGCTTCTTTCAGTTCCTTGTTTGTCTTATTGCTTCCTAATAGATAAGAACAGAGCACCGGAGTCAGCGTCAGAGCAACCACTGTCGACGCGAACAATGCCACGATAAAGGCAACGCCCAGCGGAACCAACATTCTGCCTTCCATTCCGCTAAGGAAGAACAACGGAACAAAGCTGACAACGATAATCAGTGTCGAATTAAGTATAGGCATCCGCACTTCTTTCGAAGCATTGAATACCACCTCGAGTGTACTTAACCTTTCCGCTTCTGCTTTCTGACGGTTCTCCCGCAGTCGTTTATACACGTTTTCCACATCGACGATGGCGTCGTCTACCAATGATCCGATGGCTATCGCCATACCTCCGAGACTCATGGTGTTGATTGTCAGTCCCATGTAATGCAGCGTCAGAATCGAAACGAGCAGGGAAAGAGGCAGCGTTACCAATGAAATCAATGTAGTGCGCACGTTTGCCAGGAACAGGAAAAGTACGATTACTACAAAAACACCTCCTTCAAAGAGTGATTTCTTCACATTGCCGATGGAACTTTCGATAAAACGGCTTTGACGGAATATATCCGTTGAAACTTTTACGTCCGCTGGCAGGTTCTTTTGCAGGTCTTTCAAAGATGCTTCCAGTTTATCTGTCAGTTCCAGCGTACTGGTAGCCGGCTGTTTGGTAATAGTCATCAGTACGGCAGATTTTCCACGCTCTGAAGCAGTTCCCAGTTTCGGGGCTTTCGGTCCGATGGTTACGTCCGCAATATCTTCCAGCGTGACGGGGAAGTTATTCACTGTCTTTACTACCGCTTTGCCAAGTTGTTCTGTTTTAGAAGTAGAAAGTACACCGCGTACAATATATTCATTTCCAAATTCGTAGAGCACACCTCCGTTTGCGTTCAGGTTCATATCCTGTGTCACAGCCATCACTTCTCCCATCGAAATGCCGTAATGACGCATCCGTTCGGGATCCAGCTGAATCTGATATTCTTTGATATCTCCTCCGAGCACGGCAACCTGTGCCACTCCTCCGGTAGACAATAGACGGGGACGGATGGTCCAGTCCGCAATCGTACGAAGATCGAGCATCGAAGTAGAGTCGGCAGTCAGACCGACGATGAGCATTTCGCCCAAGATGGAAGATTGTGGGCCGAGTGTCGGTTTACCAACGTTGACCGGCAGTGATTCGCTGACCACTGCTAACTTCTCGCTAACAATCTGGCGAGCGAGATAAATATCGATTCCCCAATCAAATTCTACCCAGACAACGGAAAATCCGTTGGTAGAAGAAGAGCGGACACGGCGTACACCCGTAGCTCCGTTTACGGCAGTTTCAACAGGAAAAGTGACGAGCTGTTCAACCTCTTCCGCAGCCATACCGTTGGCCTCGGTCATGATGACTACCGTAGGTGCGTTCAGGTCGGGGAATACGTCTACTTCCGTATGCATGGCGGTATACGTTCCCGCAATTAGCAGGAGGATGGCCGCGCAGACTACAACCAACCGGTTGTGTAGGGAGTAATGTATAATTTTATTAAGCATTTCTTTAAGAATTAAGAATTAAGAATTAAGAATTAAGAATTAAGAATTAAGAATGAAGAATTAGAAATGAAGAATTAAGAATGACTATGCAGCACGTGCAATAAACATATACCAATTATTGCGCAGCCAAATTCTTCATTCTTCATTTCTAATTCTTCATTTAATCAATGTTCGTGACTATGTGCCGGGATGGCATTGCTTGCGCTTGCCAGTCGAACCTGATAAGCACCTTCGGTCACTACACGGTCGCCAGCCTTCACTCCGGTCAGGATCTGAACACTTTTACCGTTGTCGGCTCCTATCGTTACTTCCTGTTTTTTATAACCCTCTTCGTCCAGTTGCAGGTAGATAAAGAAGATACCTTGTTCTTCTGTCAGTGCCGTGCGTGGGAGAGACAGTACGTTTTCCATCGTTGAAGAAAGCAAGAACACCTCTACGAATGAGCCGGGGATCACTTCCCCTTTATTGTCGAACTCAAAAGTGACAGGCACATAAAAAGAGTTGTCTCCGGCAGCTTTTCCAAAAGAGAGAAGTTTGCCGTTCAATGCTTTCAGCTCGTACACCTGATTATTATAAGGAGTCTGGAAATTGGCGGAACTGATTGTACGGAGGTATGGATAATACTTTTCCGACACTTCGGCACGGAGGAAAAGACGACGATTCTGCGTCACGCTCACCAGCGGTTGTCCGATGGTCACATAGTCACCTTCTTTCACAAGAATGCTTTTCACATATCCTGCAATAGGAGCTGTAATACTTTGGCCGATAGCCGAATGATTCTTGGAAAGGGCTTCGTAACTAAGGCGGGCATTTTCATAACTTTGCTCTGCCTGTGCAAAATCCTTGTCAGATACAATCTTGTTTTTAACAAGCTCTTTCATACGTTCGTACTCCTTCTTAGATACCTCGTAGGCAATGCGGGCACGTTGTACCGGATCACCGTCGGCGATATTTTTTGAAGAAATCGTGACTAGCGGCGTGCCGCTGCCGACGCTCATTCCTTCCGTTACTTTTCCACGGAAAGATACAACGCCGGCCACTGTAGCTACGGCAACCGATTCATCACCTTGGGCAGCCAGTACCTGTCCGCTGGTTTTAATCACTTGCTGGAAAGGTGCAGGTTCGATAATGCTCACCTTGACACCGGCTGCTTCAGCTTTTGCCTTCGGAAGGATGATTTCATCACTGTGCGCTTCGGCAGACTCGTTATGTCCATCGGCCGCTTCATGGTTGTGTTCTCCGCTACATTCGCCTTCATGAGAATGATTGGAACCCTCTGCCTCGTGATTATGTCCTTCCGTGGCATGATCGTGTTCATTGTGTGTGTGTGTGACGGTACTATTATTACAGGAACCCAGCACGAATAAGCCTAGGATTCCTACGAAAATAAATTTTTTCATAATGATATTTTCCTACTAAATTTTACTGTTTTTTTACGCTACAAAGATAAGGTAACGCAAATGCAACTGATTTGCATTTACGCTTTTACGCAAAAACAGAGTAGGGAGGGGCACGAAGAGGAGTGGCACGGTGTATATCCGTGCCATGCAGAGAGTCTCGGTAGACGTAATAGTTCTTAATCCGTCTCTCTTGTGGCCGTAATAGATGTTCGATGATTACATCCGTGAACAGGGTAGCGATGAATACATAATCCGGTCCGCTATCCGTATGTACGGATGGAGTGGGAGAGTAGAAACGAGTCATACATTCGCTGCTGCAACATGAATCGTTTCCCGGGTGATGATGATGCGTGGGACATTGCTGTTCTACAGGCAAGTCCTGCTTCATGCAAATCATTCCGTTGGGGTGATGATGATGGGGAATAACGGCTGCCACCAACATTATAATGTTGATTAAAAACAGCAGAGTTACTATTATTCGTTTCTTCCCTTTCATCCTTCTTTTAGAGAATTTATTTTTTTATTGATTCCTTTTCTTTCTCTTGCAAACGTTCCAGCAATTCTGTTGCTGATACATAAATTACTTTTCCATCTGGTGTTCCCTGACTAAGGAGTTTACCATTGCGAGCATTTTTTTCCAGCAATCGCTTTTCTGCCAGCTGAAGACCGCGTCGTAATTTATCGCTCAATTCTTGCATTTCATTATTTGACATAATTCTTGATGCATTTAAAAAGTTCAAGTTCATATATTCGATCCTCGCCATGTTGGTAACCTTCGGCTACAATTACTCGAGGAGAAATACTGTTATCGGCTAACAGCCAATAGTCTACACGCGGCATATAAATCTGAAACAGATTGTTAATGCCTGCCTGATATCGGCGGTAGATAACGTCCATCGGTACATTATGTCCCCCTTCATTGACCCGTTGTAACACACGGTTGACGGCAAGTTCCGGAGAATTCAGCCAGAAATAAATCAAGCTGACTTTATATCCGGCATTTTGTGCTCTTTGAATGAGCCGGGTGTATGAACGGGTTGCCAATGTTGTTTCAATAGAGAAACTTACTTTAGCAGCTAATAGTTCATTAATACGTTTCAACATCAGACGGCCGGCTTCTATAGCCATACTTTCCGGATTGAACGGTGATAAACCTTTGGCGATTTCATCCGCATTAACGAACTCTTTGCATAATAAAATTTCAGGCAGTACAGTGTAGGAAGCTGTTGTTTTACCAGCTCCGTTACATCCGCTTATAATGTATAACTGCCTTGTTTCATCCATTTTTTTCTAACTGCCTGTTATAAATGATGTTGCAAATATACAAATACTTTTATTCCGCCTGCAGCCGATACCCTCTTTTTATTATTTATTATTTCTTTTCCAGTTCTTGCAACGAATCCATTTTTTTCTTTTCGAGGAACTCGTAGATGCCGCAAAGATGTTCCGTCACCTTTTGATTACCGAACTCATATACCTTGGTCACCAGTCCGTCGAGGAAGTCACGGTCGTGTGAAACAACAATCAGCGTGCCGTCAAAATCCAGCAATGCCTGTTTCAGGATATCTTTCGTTTTCATGTCCAGATGATTCGTCGGCTCATCCAGGATCAGGAGGTTGACAGGTTCCAACAGCAATTTAATCATGGCAAGGCGGGTACGCTCCCCACCCGAAAGTACTTTCACCTTCTTCATTGATTCCTCGGGACCACCAAACATGAAGGCACCCAGTAAATCACGAATCTTGTTCCGGATATCCCCCTTGGCTACATCATCAATCGTTTGGAAAACTGTCAGGTTTTCATCCATCAACGAAGCCTGATTTTGAGCGAAATATCCGATTTGTACATTATGTCCTAGAGTCAGTGTACCGTCATGTTCGATTTCCTTCATGATACATTTCACGAGTGTAGATTTACCTTCACCGTTTTTACCGACAAAAGCTACTTTATCACCACGCTCAATCGTCAGGTTAGCGTTGCGGAACACCACTTTCTCTCCGTATGCCTTTCCAACACCTTCCATGATAACTGGATAACTGCCCGAACGGGGTGAAGGCGGGAATTTCAGTCGCAATGCAGAAGTATCCTCCTCATCGACTTCGAGCAATTCCAGCTTTTCCAGCATTTTGACGCGGCTCTGTACCTGCAACGTCTTTGAATATGTTCCTTTGAATCGTTCGATGAACTCCTTCGTTTCAGCAATAAACTTCTGCTGCTCGTCGTATGCCTTCTGCTGCTGTTCGCGGCGATCCTTACGCAGTTGCAGATATTGGGAATAGTTCACTTTATAATCATAAATACGTCCCATCGTCACTTCGATGGTGCGTGTTGTAATATTATCCACGAATTTGCGGTCGTGGCTGATTACGATAACTGCTTTCCCGTTATTAATAAGGAAATCTTCCAACCATTGAATAGATTCAATATCCAGATGATTCGTCGGCTCATCGAGCAAGAGTACGTCCGGTTTCTGCAACAGCAACTTAGCGAGCTCGATGCGCATCCGCCATCCACCGCTGAAATCACTCGTCTGGCGTTGAAAATCGCTCCGGGTGAACCCTAATCCGAGCAATGCCTTTTCCACATCCTCTTCATAATTAGTTGCGTCAATCGAATAAAACTTCTCGCTCAAGGCAGACACTTCTTCAATCAGCGCCATGTAACTGTCGCTCTCGTAGTCCGTCCGTGTCTCGAGCTCTTTGTTCAGTTTTTCAATCTGCGCTTCCATTTCATGTAGATGTGAAAAAGCTTGTGCCGTTTCGTCAAACACTGTTCTTCCGTCTTCCGTCATCAGATGTTGAGGCAGATAGGCTACTACGCAATCTTTGGGCGCGGAAACTTTTCCACGTGTCGGTTGTCGTGCGCCTGCCAAAATTTTCAGCAGCGTACTTTTTCCCGCCCCATTTTTACCCATCAGTGCGATGCGGTCTTTTTCATTAATTACGAAAGAAATATCACTAAATAAAGTAGTGCCGCCAAACTCTACGGCTAGTCCGTCAACAGAAATCATACTATTCTTTTAAATTGAGGCGCAAAGATAGCGAAATATATGAATCTTTTTTATAACTTGCGGGCTGAAAAGGGAGATTAATCTCAAAAAACAGATAAAAAAACAATATATAAGCGATATGGAAAGCGAACAAATGAATGAATTCAGACCCTTAATTTTAGTAGCTGAAGACGATGACAGCAACTTTAAATTAATCAAGGCTATCATAGGCAAAAAGTGTGATATCGAGTGGGCTAAAAATGGGCAGGAAATGGTGGAGTTGTTTCAACAGCATCAGGAAAGAACCAAAGCAATGCTGATGGATATCAAGATGCCGGTGATGAACGGGTTGGAGGCAACGAAGATAATTCGTGAGTCTAATACCGAAATTCCTATTATCATGCAGACAGCTTATGCTTTCAGCTCGGATAAGGAAAACGCAATGAACGCAGGAGCAACTGAAGTGTTGGTGAAACCTATTACTTTGAGTATTCTCCGCACTACTTTAAGCAAATATCTACCCGATTTGCAGTGGTGAAATTGATTCGTACGGGAATTTTTTTAATTTATTTAAAAGATGCTTAAACGTTAAATACGGAATAGCGTAGAAAAAGAGTATGATTGGGTAGAAAAATGGTATGTAAAAGATGCCGTTGAATATTCCTTTTTCTCTATTATATTTGAGCATTCATCTGATGAAATTGGATAAAATAAAATAGGCGAACCTCACGGTTGGCCTATTTTTGTTCGCCTCTGTTAATTTGTTAGAGTACAGAAACGACTCTATGTAAAGTCTCTCCTTTGAGAGATTTTAAGTTCATTATTTGTTTCCGCCGGCCCACCAGACAGCTTCGCTATATACATACTGGCCATCACCGAAAGCAGCTTTCACTTCAGGATTTGCCAATAC
This sequence comes from Bacteroides sp. AM54-2NS, assembly GCF_003602935.1. Taxonomy (NCBI): domain Bacteria; kingdom Pseudomonadati; phylum Bacteroidota; class Bacteroidia; order Bacteroidales; family Bacteroidaceae; genus Bacteroides; species Bacteroides sp. AM54-2NS. The sequence goes on along the minus strand of NZ_QTMZ01000017.1, from coordinate 13,752 downwards.
GTCGTCTGCTCCATAACCGAAGCGCAATGGGAACTTATTGTTGTTCAGCGGGTTCTTCAGTACAATGAAGTTTTCTCCTGCACCTTTCAAACGACGGTAGTCGTTATAGCTTCCAGTGATTCGCCGGATGCACCGAAGAAGGCGAGATACTTCTGTATCATTGTCTCTTGCAGAGGGTTGGCATCGAATAACGGTTCTACTTCATCCGTGAAATAGGTTTCTGCTACATCTGCACCCAAATCACTGTCGCCATCAGCTACCCAAGTGTCAGCGGCATCTATAATTGAGTTTTCCAGATTCTCGAATCCGGCAGTGATTGCAGCTTTTAAAGCACTCTTAGCTTCATCCAGTCTGCCTCCCAAGCGGCATAATGCTTCTGCTTCGAGGAATTTCACTTCATGATAACTGATTAAAAGAGTCGGAGCCGACATTGCCCATGATATCATTGACATACCATAATTGTTCTGCAACTCTTGCGGGGTTCCGTTAGGAGCTGCTTTGATACTTGCGATGTCTGTAGCTTGCGTACACTTGCATAACCAGCAGGGAAGTCTCCGCTGGGGTCGGGTTCCAGAAACGCTTGCGGTGCTCTAGGGTCATTGCGTTCAACAAATTTTTCAATCAGGCTTGCACTAGCTGCCAAACTGTTACGGCTGTAGCTAAATGCCCAAAGCGGATTTAGTTGTGAGTCAGCATCATAAATAGCTAGTTTACATTCTTCACTTGCATTAGCAAATGATTTGCTCACATAAGTGAGAATATTCTGAAGGTCTGTTGTCTTGTTGGCACTTTTATTGAGCAAACGCATTGTATAACGTGCTTTTAACGCATAAGCTGTCTTGAGCCACATACTTGCTTGTGTACTGGTGTTTGAACCATAGATCAAGTCTTTAGAACCGACTGCACCGGACAAGCCTGTATCTTTGGCAGTACCGTTATTCAGTAGAGTGATAGCATCATCCAGATTCTGCATCACTTCCTGGTAAATGCTTTCCTGCGTATCTATTTTAGGCTGCATATACATTGGTGTGCCGTCCGGGTTAAGGATACCAGTCTGGCTGTACGGTGTATTTCCAAATACATCGGCTGCCACAGCTCCGTTGTAGGCGAGCAAGATTTTAGCAATTGCTTCCGTCACTACATTTCCTTTTTCCGAGGGATCTTCTTCGCACTTCTTGATAACGATTTTAGCGTTCTTGATATTTGCGTAGACGTTGATCCATGCGTTATTGTAAGTAGTAGCCGTTGTAGGCTCTCCGCTACGTACTTCCGCACGGTAAAGCTGGTTTGATATACCCGTTTCATGTTCTATGTAAACAGAGGAATAGAGTGAAAAATCCCCTCCCACAGTGCTGAATCCAGTGTTTACACCTAAGTCTGTAATCAAAAACTTAGCGGGCGCATCCAGCGGATTGTTAGGGTTTTCATTGATTTTATCCATTGCATCTTCCGTACAAGCAGAAGCAATGGCAGCAGTCAAGAAAGAAACTGCCAGCAATTTTCCTATTGATTTATATTTTTTCATTGTCTTGCAGATTAAAATTTAATGTTGAAACCAAAGCCGAAACTAGCTGTTTGCGGCATTGAATAATCTTCAAATGCTCCTGCCATGTTGTTGTTACCCTGACTGGCTTCCGGATCGAGGTCAGGCAATTGAGCCCAGATTAGGATATTTCTGGCAAATGCGTTTACAGAAAGTTCCATTGAACGTTTTTGAAGAATTTTGTAGTTGACAGCCACTTCACGCAGTTTGATGAAAGAGTTGTCATATACTGAAGATTCGTCAATATCGTTCAGACGGCTGTAATATACCTGTTGTGCGTTTGCGCCAGTGATGGCGATATCATTTTTAGTTCCATCGGTTTTGTATCCGTCGAAGATGATGGTACCTTCGCGGTTTTCCGTTCTCTTGCTGACACCGTAGTAGTCTGCGAGTCCGGTTGTTCTACTGTACATCTGACCACCCTGTTTCCAGTCGAGTACTGCGCTGATTGTACACTTCCATAAGCGTAATGTGGTGTTGAATCCCATCAGGAAGTCCGGAGAAACTTTACCGATTACCTGTGCTTCACCAGCGATAGGAAGGCCGTTTTCGTCTACCAGACGATTGCCGTTTTCATCTCTCTTGTAACCTACACCATAGATTACAGGGAATTTTTCACCTGCTGAAGCGCGTACCTGTGGAGTAACATAACCACCCAGAGAGATATTTTCTACACCCGGTGCCAGTTCATCTACGTAGTTGTCGATTTTCGTCCAGTTGAATGCAAAATCCCAGTTGATATTCTTCGTCCGGATGGGGTTGAATCCGAGAGTGAATTCGTGCGTGTTGGTATGAATCTTACCACCGTTGGTGAGCAGTTTGCTGGCACCGGTAGAAGAAGCCAAAGGCACTTCAAAAATCTGGTCTTTCACATTCTGGCGTGAGTACGTATAACTGAATGTGATTAAGTTATCGAGGAAGTTCACATCAGCACCCACTTCGTACGAACGTGTGTTCTGTGGTTTCAGTTTCGGGTCAAAAATCGTGTAGTACGGAGTATAGGCGGTAGTACCTTTCATCGGATACATGATTGGAGTCAGCATATAGAAACCACCTCCGTATGTCGGAGTTGAGTAGTAGTTTTCGAGGAAATCTCCTGCTTGTCCTACTTCCGCATAAGATACTCTCAATTTAGCGTGATTAACAACATTGTTTTTCAATGCATCCAGTTCCGTCAGGATAAAACCTGCTGAAATAGAAGGATAGAAGAACGAACGGTTGTTGCGTGGCATGTTAGATACATAGTCCTGACGTCCGGTGAGGGTCAGATAAAGCATATTTTTGTAAGAAGCCGATACGTTACCGAAGAATCCCACTGTGCGGTTTTTCCACGTCTCTTCCTCTGTCTGTTGAGTAGTGGCGTTGTTGATGTGGTTCCATCCCGGGAAGTTGTAGTTCGTACCATATTCATAATACTTCTTTCTGTTGCTTTGGATAATTTCATTACCCAATACGGCGTTCAGTCCCCAGTCCTCATTGATGTGCCAGTCATAGTTGATGGTCAGCAAAGAGTTGTATGTAGCGTTCGTCCAGCCGTAGTTTTCGATCTGTCCGCGACCGCCACCCGTGTTACTACCGTATCCGTAGCTGTCTACATAGTGAGTGGTGTAAGCATCCACGCCGACCATGTATTTTGCGTTTAACTTGTGGTTAGTTGTACCGAAATCAGTCTGATAGCTTGCGTATACATTTCCGAAGAAACGGTTGGTATCTTCTGTGAATTTGTTGTTGTCCATCGCCCAATAAGCGTTGTCAAAGCTACCACGGAAAGAATTCTGTGTGTACTGGTTACCGTCTACGTGACTTGGAATCCCTGCAAGATCATAGCTGGGAGGAGCTGCGTAAACCGTTCTCAACAGACCGTTACCGGAAGTCACTGCCTTGTCGATAGAAGTAGTGATATAGTTAGCTGTAAATCCGGAACTCCAGTTGTTAGTCAGTTTGGTGTCGGCGCTAACCTTTACATTATATCTGTCCATACCAGTGCTTGAGATAATACCGTCCTGATGTGTATTTCCCAATGAGATAGAGTAGGAGCTTTTGTCGAGCATCTGCGCTACATTCAGTGAGTTGCTCCAAGTGATTCCTGTGTCGAAGAATTCTTTAGCATTGTCATACGCCTGTGGAGTGACCCATGGATCAAGGCCGGCTGATGCACGTTGGGGAACATAATATTTTCCTTGTTGCTTACCGTACTGTTGAGTGTATTTGTTGTCCGTGTTACCACCGTATGTTGCATCGTTGGGAAGTTCGGAAATCTTAGGTCCCCAGGAGGTTCCCGATGTGGCACTGAATTTTCCACCCGAACCTTGTGCGTATGTTTTCTGGAACTCCGGCAGACGACCTACTACATCGAAGCTGACATTAGAAGAGAAGCTAACCTGCGGTTTGCCTTTTTCCAGCCCTTTACCACTTTTGGTTGTGATAATAATCACACCATTGGAAGCACGGATACCATAAAGTGCAGAAGCAGCCTGTCCTTTCAAAATGTTGATACTTTCAATATCATTAGGGTCGATATCTACCGCACGGTTGGCGAAGTCGGCTCCGCTCACACTACCATTGTTCTGTATGTCTGTACTAACGTCCGGCGTACTGGTTACCGGCATTCCGTCGATAACGTAAAGCGGAGTGTTGTCACCCGAGAAGGAACGTGCACCACGGATGGTGATCTGTGAAGAAGCTCCTGGCATACCACTTGAAGGCTTAACGTCCAAACCGGATACTTTACCTTGCAGCGCTCCTGCCAGATTGGAGTTGGCAGCTTGTGTCAGCTGATCTGATTTTACGTCCTGAACGGCGTAACCCAGTGCTTTCTTTTCACGCGAGATACCCATGGCTGTCACTACAACCTCATCCAGAGCCTTTGCGTCACTTTTTAATACGACTTTTATTACTCCCGGTTTGATGGAAACGTCCTGCGAAATCATTCCTACATAAGAAATGCGCAAAGTTTTAGCAGAACTTGGTACATGGTCGTTTCAGTTTTCATCATTGTTAATAGTTCTTTAGTCTTTTGGGAGATGTAAAATGATAAAAAGATACCATTTGGGAGGAAATAATGCTCTTTTTATCTTGAAAATATCTTTTTAGACGCTATCTTTATGATAGAAATTCTATTTTAAAATATATTAAATTGAATATTTCTAGTTATAGTTTGTTGGTTTTTACTAGATGGGAACTTGCAAAATAATACTTTTTAGTTAAATACGTAACACTTTTTCCGGTTTGTCATAATTAGTGTTATCTTTGCAACCTGTTAGAGACAAAAAATCTGTTTATAGGTTAAATTTAAGAGAGAATTTATGAAAAGAAAATTGATGTTCTTAATGACCTTCCTTTTTATAGGTATAGGTCTGATGACAGCGCAGACATCTAGAGTTACCGGTTTGGTTACTTCTGAAGAAGATGGACAACCTGTCGTAGGTGCTTCAATATTGGTGAATGGCACTACCCTTGGTACTATCACTGATATTGACGGTAAGTTTACAATCGCAAATGTACCAAGTTCTGCTAAGACTTATTGATCTTTTTTCTTCCTGTTTTTTCGTGTTTTCTTCTTCTATCTTATTGTTTTTCAGTAGTTTTGTTTCTATTTTCGCAAATTGTCCGGTTCTTCCGGTTTCTTTTATTGAAATTTCCTTTATCTGTTCTTGTTTATTTAGTAGTCTCTTTTTCTCATTGATTTTGAGATGGGGGGTAATATTCTACCCGAATTTTTAATGAATTTCCCAGTGTTTTCCCTATTATTTCAACTATCTTCGACTTTGAATAAAAATATGTTTGATGACGTTTTAATATCTGTGTTTTAAGGGAAATACATTTCTCAACTATACTTATCCCTATGAGAAAAAATACTCATAGTAATGAGAAAAAATACTCATAGTAATGAGAAGAAATACTCATAATAATGAGAACTTTTTCTCATTGCAGTGAGAATATACCCTTGTTAGAATAGGCTGAAACAGTGCATAGCGGTATATAAATGAAAAGAATCAAAACCGTACAGGCATGAACAAGATTCACCTCTGGGGCCTCTGTGGTAAATAAATTCATTTCCTTACAAAATGCGATTTTCCAGTTTACGTTGTTTTACTCTGCCATGATAACTTCGACATCATAACCTATGAAAAGGCCGCTCTCTATGACACCGGTAATGGTTTTGAGTTGTTCTTCGAGCGAAGAATCAATATAGTTAAAACGAGTGTCGAGGATGAAATTTCCGTTTTCTGTAAAGACAGGCCCGTCTTTGCCGTGGGCTGGACGCAGGACGATTTCTGATGCACCCAGTCGTTGCAGCTCATGCTCTACATAAGTTAGTGAGTCCGGAAAGACCTCTACCGGAATGGGAAATTTATTTCCCAACTGATTGACGCGCTTGCTGGGGTCGATGATGATGAACGTTTTGCGGCTGCTTCTAATGAGCAGTTTTTCTTTGAACATAGCTCCGCCACGTCCTTTAATCAAGTTTTGCTGTGGGTCTACTTCGTCCGCTCCGTCAAATGTCCAGTCGGGGCGCTTGTTCCAAAGGGTAGTTTGTGGGATGCCTAGCTGTATGCAAGTCATCGAGATTTCTTGAGAGGCGGGAATCACTTCAATATGCAAGTGCTCTTCACGAATCCGTCGCGCCAGTTCGAACAGAGTTAGATAGACTGTAGAGCCGGAGCCGGCTCCTATCACATCTCCGTCTTTTGCCGTGGCGGCAATTTCACGGGCTACGTGTTCTTTGGCTTCCCGGTTGATAATGGAGTCCGACCATTGCAGGTGCTTTATAAGATGATTTTCCCAGTCCATAAATTTATGCTTTATAATTGTTTTAAATTACTCTTTTATATATAACGAATTGGCGAATCTGTTTGTTTGTTTCAACTTTAGAGAGAGGCTTTAGAGATAATTCGGATTAGGCAACAATCATTGTTGGTATATGCTATAAGTGGATGTAAGCCCTCCGATTGACGTAGAATAGATAGTGACGGTATCATTGTCATATAGCGTCGCTATTTGTATCGGATAGCGTCACTATCTTTTAGCAGGGAACTCGCCAACAACAATTTTTACTTGGTCCGATCATTCAATCATTTAAATAGTTAATAAACGATTCGTTAATTTTTAACTTTATTGCGTTAAACGTTAACGAACCTCTGCTTTTTATTAAACCGTGTTATAAGTTAGGCTGCTTTGCCCTGAAAATTTGGAGATAACCGAAAAGTCTGTATCTTTGTACTGTGTTTTTCATAGTATTAGATTTAAGGTTAACAAAGATTGGCTGTCTGGGATAGATAGCCTTTTTTTTGTCCCTACTATTCCTTATAGAATCAGCCAGATGGCAATGATATGCCCGATGCTGCCTCCCAGACAAAACAAGTGGAAAGTGGCATGCATATATGGTTTGCGCAACGAATAAAATACAGCTCCCACGATATACGAAACTCCTCCGCCAATCAGCCACCAGAAAGCGGTAGTGGCTTCCAGTTCTCCCAGATGGTCTAACAAAGGTTTCATGGCTACCAATATACAGGCGCCCATCCCTACGTAACAAGCCGTTTCGAGATTGCTATGTTCTTTCAGTTTTTTGAAGCTAAGAATGAAACCGGCGATAGCCGATAGCCAGACGAAAGCGAAAATTCCCCATCCCCATCCGCCGGCATGCCGCAGAACGAGCAGGGTAAAAGGAGTGTAGGTTCCGGCAATGTGCAAATAGATAGCTCCATGATCGAATTTGCGAAGCAGCTCTTTCAGCTTTCCCGGACGGCTGCCGTGATACCACGTAGAACTGACATAAGAAGAAAGCATCCCCGCCAAGTAGACAGATACACAAGCAACTGCCCACTGCGGCTCTATATTTTTGGAAGCCTTTTCCAATAACAAATATCCGGCCACGATTCCAAGCAGAATACCTATTCCATGGCTAAGGGTATTTGCCCATTCTTCTATATTATTGTATCGTTTGTTCTTCAATGTTCCTTTTTTGAATTGTTAAGTCACAAAAAATATTGAGTCGCAAAGATACTTTATTTTCCGTAAAGCGTTTCTTCGCCTTATTCTTTTTTTAAAGAAATATCGGCGTATGATACTCCCTGCGGTTTTAAAATTTTGATGCGTACTCAATGCTCGGTGTCCAGTTGGAAACCGTCGTGGTTGATGGAATGAACAGTTTCCTCATAATTGTGTTTTTTGTAGTATCTTCACAAAGAAAAAAAATAGAGAAAGGTGTATCGCCTTTCTCTATTTAATTTTTATTTTATGTATAAATATATTATACCAAATGTCCGATCCATTCTTCACGGTCGCCGGGGAGAAGGTCGATAACAGGAATTTCTACCATTGTGTAGCATCCCGGTTGTTGCTTCATCGAAGCACGTGCCACACATACTAGCACTTGTGCTGTCAGTGCGGGGTTGTTGATGCGCATATTAAATTCGAACAACTGATTCTGTGTTTTGCCGGATACGCCTTTGCGAGTGAGATTTACACCGTGACCCATATCCAATAGAGCGTCTACGCTCGGAACGAGTTTCACGTGTGTTTCATCATTCACGAAGTAAGGATCTGCTTTGATGGCAGCAGCTACTTCTTCAAATTTATATCCGTCTTTCAGTTCGATGTATACCATGCGGCGGTGGATTCCCGTGCCAGTAGGAATAGTCATGGAAAGAGCGGCTTTTACCCCGTCGATAGCTTTTACGGCTACTGTGTGTCCCATGCTCATACCCGGACCGAAGTTGGTGTAAGTGATTCCTTTCGGAGCAATCGCTTCGAGCATGGTGCGCACGATGGAGTCGCTTCCCGGATCCCATCCGGCAGAGATGATCGATACGGCTTTATGTTCTTTGGCGGCAGCATCCAGTGTGCGGCGTAAGTCTACGATACCAGTGTGGATATCGAAACTGTCTACCGTATTAATCCCCATTGCCAGATATTCTTTTGCATATTTCTCAACGCTGCGGGTGGGCGTGCAAAGAATAGCTACGTCTACATCCCCCAACTCTTTTATGTCCTTCACTACTGCATAGTTTGCCAACTCTTCCGGTTTGTTCTCTGCTCCTGCACGACGAACGACTCCGGCTATTTCGAAATCAGGTGCCGCCTGAAGCGCTTCCAGTACATAATGTCCGATGTTACCATAACCAACGATGGCAGCTCTTACTTTTTTCATTCTTTTCTTGGTTTTAATGAACAAATTTCTTTCTTTTGCTTGCAAAAGTAAACAATTTACTACTGACTTTGGTTCATTCGCTTTAATATTTTATTTTTTTTCACTAGCAGGCAATACCGGTCCGCATGAAAGCAAATCAGGGTGTGATGTGCTGCATCGAAAAAACTCTGTGGCCTCTGTGTCCTCTGTGGTGAAATTGTTTTATCTTTGTCCCTGTTATGATAGAATATATTAGAGGCGAACTTGCCGAACTAAGTCCGGCAACCGCAGTGATTGACTGTAACGGGGTGGGATATGCCGCCAATATATCCTTGAATACCTATTCGGCTATTCAGGGAAAGAAAAACTGTAAGTTATATATTCACGAGGCGATTCGGGAAGACGCTTATGTGCTTTACGGATTTGCCGAGAAGCAGGAGAGGGAGATTTTCCTGTTGTTGATTTCCGTCTCCGGAATCGGGGGGAACACGGCACGTATGATTCTCTCGGCGCTCTCACCTGCCGAACTGGTGAACGTAATCAGCACCGAAAACGCAAATATGCTGAAAACGGTGAAAGGTATCGGGCTGAAGACTGCGCAACGGGTGATTGTCGACCTGAAAGATAAGATAAAAACGATGAGTGGGCCTGCCGGCGGAGGTGCTTCCGCAGGTCTGTTGCTGCAAGCTGCCAATGCGGAAGTGCAGGAAGAGGCGGTGTCTGCATTGACAATGCTCGGTTTTGCTGCCGCACCTTCGCAAAAGGTGGTGTTGGCTATCTTGAAGGAAGAACCGGATGCTCCGGTAGAAAAGGTTATCAAACTGGCTTTGAAACGTTTGTAGTATGAAACAACAGAAAATTTATATGAAGGCATGGCTGGATGCTCACGGCCGTGTAAAAGCGGTGGATACGGATGAATGGTATCTGGATTTTGCTAATCAGCTATTGCCTTTGGTGGCTGAATCGTATATATATGGTGGGAAAGACATGGAAGAAGACCAGAAGCAAGTGGCTCTGACGTGTGCTTTATACTTGGAAGATTGCGTGGCAGACGGAGGAAACTGGCGTCAATTTATCCACTGGCATCAGGAAAACTACGGACGTTACCTGCCTTTCTACACGTTGACGGACGAATATCTGCCGGACGAAATCAATCGTGAAGATGTTGTTTTCCTTTTGTGGGCAATCAATTCACCGATCGGTGATGATTTTGACGGAGTGGAGAACCCGATGGATGCAGATTTGCTGGAGTTTGCAGATGTATTATACAACCGTTTGGATGCTGCGTTCGAATTGGCTCCTATCAGTGATTACCTTGCGACCGACTGGCTGCTGGAAACGGAATTGATGCAAAAGAAGCGAATGCCTCTACCGATAGCTTTGCCGGGAGAAAAAATGCCTGCCAACGTTGAGCGTTTCCTTGAAGCAAGTAAAGGTGAACCGCTTTTGTACTTCGACTCTTACGATGCGCTGAAATTTTTCTTTGTGCAATCATTGAAGTGGGAGGATGAAGAAGATTCTCTGTTGCCTGATTTAAAAGAGTTTGATAACTTCGTGGTTTTCGCCAATCCGAAAGGTCTGTTGATCGGTCCTGATGTGGCCCCATATTTTGCGGACAAACGCAACCCGCTTTACAATGCTGAACTGGCAGAAGAGGAAGCATACGAACTGTTTTGTGAAGAAGGTTTGTGCCCGTTTGATTTGTTGAAATATGGAATGGAACATGAGCTGTTGTCGGAAGCACAGTTCCCGTTTGAGAACGGAAAGGAACTGTTGCAGGAAAACTGGGATTTTGTGGCTCGCTGGTTTTTGGGCGAATATTACGAAGGAGAATAAGAGAACAAGAATCAGATATAAGTACTGTTTATATAAGTGTTGTCTATGCCAATCAAAAAAAATAACAATCCTTTCGTCGGAAAGACAAAGTCCGCAGCCGGTAAAAAGAAGGCAACCGGAAAACGGGTTGGAAAATCAAAACGGGAAAAGGCTAATAATCAATTGAATAGAAGGGTAAAATAAGGATGTGGAGGATACGCCGTTTTTGCTTACCAGGCTACGCCGTTTTATGATGGCAGACTACGCCTTTTCTCCATACCAGGAAACGCCTTTTCTTCCGCGCAGAGAATAAAGAGGCTTATTATACATTTGACGGGAATAGTTGTCGTTTATGAAAAATAACAACTATTCCCGTCAGTTTTATTGTTGACCGAGGTTTTTTCTGCTAAATAGCTTCTCTTTTGACGGTTTTTAGTTAAATGGGAATATAATTCAGACAGAAGAACAAAAGAACAAGAAATAAAATAGCAGTTCAATAAGCAACAAAAATAATTTTCAAAGCGCAGCCTTTATGTTCTTTTGTTCTTATGTCTAAAAATAAAAAAATCATTTATCTCATTTCCGCACAGATCGTTTTCTTTTTGCCAAATGGAGTTTCCTTTTTATTAATCGGTAATTTCCTCCTGTGCTTTCCGTTCTTTTTTCTTATTGATAAATCCGATTTTCAGGTTAGCTTCCTCTTGTTCTTTTTTAATCTGTTCCATCGCGGAGAGGATTTGCGCTAATTCATAAACATTGGCTGCGGCTAGTCGGTCGGTGGGACTCATCGTTGTTTTATAGGTACGGTCGCCCATATATTCCACACGGATATTTTTGTCTTTATTGAGATGTAGGAATTCGATTACATTGCCGTCTTCTCCCTGTTTGTAATCAGCTTTTTCTATTTTCTCGTTCATATCGGTTGTTTCGTAGCTGTCTTTGGAGCTTGGAGTTTCGGCAAAACTGCCGTCAGGAGCAATCACTTTCACTTTGTTGTGGTGGATATTGCCGGCACCGCAATAGATAGAGGTCATACTCATGATGCCTTGCTCGTTCACTTGGAAGCGGAGGTACGAACGGTGCATGTTTTTCTCAATGGTCTGTGTAGGCCAGAGGTAGTTGCCTACTTGTTGATATTCGGCATCTTTTTCTAGTGTGAATTTGTCTTTGATGGCGTTGAATTCTTTCGTTTTTGCCTGAAAGGCGCTATCCAGATAAGCAAGTGTTTTTTGCTGTGCTTTTGTTTCAACATCAAGCATTAGTGCCTGTCCCGCCTTACGTGCTTCGAACGCTTTGGGATACAGAATCTTGATACTGTCAATTTGCAACTTAGCTTCTTCATAGTCGCCACGTTCGTAGGCAGCCTTGGCAACCATCAGTTTTTCATTGGCTTTTTTCTCAAGGCCATTTCCGCAGGCAGCTAATGCCAGCGTACCACAAAAGAGGATAATCAGTTTTTTCATCACAAATTCTATTTACTAGTTTTATTATTTACATGAATAAGCAGTGTCCGTTTGCCATTCACTGTTCATCGTTCTGTTCTTCATTCACTTTATTAGCGGCAAAAATACAAATATATCCCTTATTTTTGTAATTTTGTCCCCTCAAAACTTATAACTAAAAAGAATGATAGAGTTGACTCAAGAGGAATTGAAGCAGCATTTTAGCGAACCCATCTTCGGACAGATAGCCGAAACGGCTGATGCGCTCGGCATGGAGTGTTATGTGGTAGGTGGCTACGTTCGTGATATTTTTCTGCAACGTCCCTCTAAAGATATAGATGTAGTAGTTGTAGGAAGTGGAATTGCAATGGCAGAAGCCCTTGGAAAACGGTTGGGACGTGGTGCTCATGTCTCTGTTTTCAAGAATTTCGGGACAGCACAAGTAAAATACAGAGGTACGGAAGTAGAGTTTGTAGGTGCGCGCAAGGAGTCTTATCAACGGGATTCGCGCAAACCGATTGTTGAAGACGGTACGCTGGAAGACGATCAGAACCGTCGTGATTTCACGATCAATGCTCTTGCCGTATGTCTCAATAAAGCACGTTTCGGCGAACTGGTGGACCCGTTCGGAGGCATGGAGGATATGAAGGAAAAGACAATCCGCACTCCGCTCGACCCGGATATCACTTTCAGCGATGATCCTTTGCGCATGATGCGTTGCATCCGTTTTGCTACGCAGCTGGGCTTTTACATTGACGATGATACTTTCGAATCGCTTTGCCGGAATAAGGAACGGATTGAAATTATCTCCCGTGAACGTATTGCGGACGAACTGAATAAGATTATTCTTTCTCCGATTCCCTCAAAAGGTTTTATTGATTTGGAACGTAGCGGTTTGCTGCCGTTGATTTTTCCGGAATTTGCTGCCTTGCAGGGAGTGGAAACACGGAACGGACGTTCGCATAAGGATAATTTTTATCATACATTGGAAGTGCTGGATAATATCAGCAAGAAGACTGATAACCTTTGGTTACGCTGGGCTGCTTTGCTGCATGACATTGCCAAGCCTGTCACGAAACGTTGGGAACCGAAAGCGGGATGGACGTTCCATAACCATAATTTTATCGGTGAAAAGATGATTCCGAATATCTTCCGCAAGATGAAGCTGCCGATGAATGAGAAGATGAAGTACGTGCAGAAGCTGGTTAGCCTGCACATGCGTCCGATTGTTATCGCGGATGATGTGGTGACAGACTCGGCTGTACGCCGTCTGCTCTTTGAAGCGGGTGATGATATTGACGACTTGATGATGCTCTGTGAAGCGGATATTACTTCCAAGAATATGGAACGTAAGCAGCGTTTCCTGAATAACTTCCAGTTGGTTCGACAAAAGCTGAAGGATTTGGAGGAGAAAGACCGTGTCCGTAACTTCCAGCCACCCGTGAGCGGAGAAGAAATTATGGAGATTTTCGGTTTGGAACCTTGTCGTGAAGTCGGTGTTCTGAAAAGTGCTATAAAGGATGCTATCTTGGATGGAGTGATTCCGAACGAATATGAGGCTGCTCATGCTTTCATGCTGGAGCGGGCTAAGAAGATGGGGCTGACGCCGGTGTGCTGATAGAAGGACGGAACAGATATATTATAGTATTCAAACACGGGTTTATACGAATCAGTAGTTGAATTGGAGTAAAACTGTACTGAAATGAACTAAATGATAATTTTGCGGAGTGCCCTGAAAGGGCTTAATTATATAGCGTAGGGCAACGCCCTACGTAAAAACGACAATCTGAATTTGCGCCCTGAAAGGGCATAATTGT
>NZ_QTMZ01000162.1:0-504 GCF_003602935.1 Bacteroides sp. AM54-2NS | reverse complement strand
ACGTCGATGATGCCACCACCTTTGCCGAAGGTCATGGCGGTGGCGGCAGTTCGTCCGACCTCAAATGGGGACGTGACGATGACGAGGATGAACGCGCTTGGGCACGCCGATGCATGATGAAGGCTGCACGCATGATGCGCCCCTCTTCCGGCAAAAAGAAGAAACGATAAGCGGCACTGTCACGTATCACCTGTTATAGTATTCACCAGATTAAATTGAACAACATGAGAAAAATACTTATTCTATCCCTTGGCTTAGCCCTGTCATTGGGCGTACAAGCCAAAGACTATCACCGCACGGCGGACACCACCACCGTTGTACGCAGACTTTCGGCAGACGGTATGCTTCGTCCGCTTAAACCTTCCTACATGAAAGGGGCATTGGTCGCTTCGCCGTGGACGGACAACTGGTTTGTCCAAGCGGCAGGAGGAACTACGGTCTTCCTCGGCAAACCGCTCGGATGCAACGACCTATTCGGTCGCATGAAACCGGCATTCTCCGTGT
>NZ_QTMZ01000161.1:0-504 GCF_003602935.1 Bacteroides sp. AM54-2NS | reverse complement strand
ACGTCGATGATGCCACCACCTTTGCCGAAGGTCATGGCGGTGGCGGCAGTTCGTCCGACCTCAAATGGGGACGTGACGATGACGAGGATGAACGCGCTTGGGCACGCCGTTGCATGATGAAAGCTGCACGCATGATGCGCCCCTCTTCCGGCAAAAGGAAGAAACGATAAGCGGCACTGTCACGTATCACCTGTTATAGTATTCACCAGATTAAATTGAACAACATGAGAAAAATACTTATTCTATCCCTTGGCTTCGCCCTTTCATTGGGTGCGCAAGCCAAAGACTATCACCGCACGGCGGACACCACCACCGTTGTATGCAGACTTTCGGCAGACGGTATGCTTCGTCCGCTTAAACCTTCCTACATGAAAGGGGCATTGGTAGCTTCGCCATGGACGGACAACTGGTTTGTCCAAGCGGCAGGAGGAACTACGGTCTTCCTCGGCAAACCGCTCGGATGCAACGACCTATTCGGTCGCATGAAACCGGCATTCTCCGTGT
>NZ_QTMZ01000160.1:0-506 GCF_003602935.1 Bacteroides sp. AM54-2NS | reverse complement strand
TGGACGGACAACTGGTTTGTCCAAGCGGCAGGAGGAACTACGGTCTTCCTCGGCAAACCGCTCGGATGCAACGACCTATTCGGTCGCATGAAACCGGCATTCTCCGTGTCGATCGGCAAATGGTTCACACCTTCCGTCGGCGGTCGTCTGAACTATGGCGGTATGCAGTTCAACGACTGCAACAACTCCTCGCAGGACTACCAGTACCTTCGTGCTGATTTCATGTGGAATGTCCTCGGCAACCTCTACAAGGACGATGTACACACCCTTGCCCGATGGTGTGTCATTCCATACGTGGGCGTGGGTATGCTGCACAACAAGGTGAATGCCCACAAGCCCTTTACCATTTCCTACGGCATACAGGGGCTGTATCATCTCTCCCCACGCATTGCTGTTACGGCAGAGATAGGCAACATGACCACCATGCAGGATTTTGACGGCTATGGCAAGGCACACCGCCTTGGCGACCATCTGCTGTCCGCATCCCTCGGCCTCTCTGTCCGCAT
>NZ_QTMZ01000016.1:0-136878 GCF_003602935.1 Bacteroides sp. AM54-2NS | reverse complement strand
AGATAAAAAAGGAGATAGTATAGAAAATAATAAAATAAAAGGTTATAAATCTACCCTCACCACCCCTCACCCTTGCCCCATATTTTATAATAAAAAGATAACGGGGAATCTTAAAAACTCAATCGTCTTTTTCAGATTTACCACAACGTTTTTAGAATACTCCATTATTTTATTCAAAACAGTGCAGGAATGAATCAAATTTTAGGGATATAGCTGTCCTAAACCAAATCCTCCAAGAATTACAATTGAGTCGGCTTGTTGAATATACATAACTTCCAGCATTTATTTCCATATTTCCACCACATTTCAAAAAATATGTATATCTTTGTCATACGCTTTCTGCTCATCAGCGTGATGAAACTAGTAGAAGGCGGTATATATTACTAAATGGAATATGTAATGTATTGTCTCTCCCACTCGAAACTTAGCAATTTCATATAGAGGAGAGATGATTCAACAGATATTCCACGCGAACGGCTTTATATCAACATATCCGTTGGAGATGTGTTATATATAAACGATTGGCGTGGATGTCTGTTGTTATCATTGTCTTTCTATAGGGTATGCTAAGACCTCGAGTGGAGATAATGGTGCAACAGCATTCACGTCTTTTTTGTGTCCGGTCGGTTATGATTACCCCTAAAAGTCTAACCTAAACAATTCCCCGTCCGCCCGAAATACAGAAAACGTGGATGCCCGTTGTGCCACATAAACAAAATAATACTCCATTTTTATTGTGGAACACATTAAAACAAAAGCATTATGCCAAAATGGATTAGCGTAGAAAAAGCGGCGGCCAAGTATGGAATCAACAAAGAAGTAATCTGGCTTTGGGCGGATATGAAAAGATTCCCGATGTCGTATGAGAAAGGTATCACCACTGTTGATGAAGAAAGCCTTATCGGATTCCTGCATCAGAATAAGGATCGAGTTACAGCCGAGTATATCGACACATTGGAAGACCTATGTATTGAAAAAGCAAATATCTGTAACTTATATGCTGAAATTATTGGCTGTCAAGACAAAGAACTCTTGTATCAAAGAGAGCAAATAGCTCGAATGAAAGAGATACAAACAGCTATGAAAAGGCAAAACAGCCGGCTCCGGGATTGTGAGAAAGTGTTCACGAAATATGAAGAGAACTTTAGTACCTGCTGGGTTGGAAGAATCTGCGCTCACTTAAGGCGGCTGATATGGTTGATACGACGGTAAATACCATTCTATCTCCTTTTAAATAAGGAATAACCGATACCGTTGAGCGGAAATGTCTAAAAGTACTCTTGAATAGAAAATTTAAAGATGCCCATGAATAGATATATTTAAAGATATCCCTAACAGAAATGTTTAAAAATACTAGAAATATACTGTAGTAAGATTTTTTATCCATTCGTTTTATATTCTTAACTCCGAAAAATTCGTAAGTGTAGATAAACCAACTACTTTTGGCTCTCGAATTTGCAGCATTTTTGAATGTCTTGCGTCTAATAAACATAAACTAATATATTTCTAGTCATGAAACACAGACTGTTACTACTAATTCTATTCGTATTCGCTACCTCCGTGGCGGGGTGGGCACAAAAATCCACAGCTCCTTCTTATACAGTCAAAGGAGTACTTATTGATTCTTTAACACAAGAGGGAGAACCGTATGCTACCATCAAAATAGCAAAGAAAAATGCTCCGGATAAAGCAGTCAAGATGGCGGTGACTGGGGCGAATGGTAAATTTCAGGAGAAACTGAATGTCGCTGCGGGCAATTACATCATCACCATTTCTTCGATTGGTAAAGCGCCGATAGTAAAGGAATTTACTCTAAAACCGTCCGTGAAGGAGGTTGACTTGGGCACAATGATTTCTTCAGAAGCCAATAACGTATTGAAAGGAGTGGAGGTAGTTGCACAAAAACCTTTGGTAAAGGTAGATGTGGATAAGATTGAATATAATATTGAAGATGACCCGGACTCAAAATCGAACAGTATATTGGAGATGCTTCGGAAAGTGCCTTTGGTAACGGTGGATGGAGAAGACAATGTACAAGTAAACGGCAGTAGCAGTTTCAAGATACATGTAAATGGAAAGCCCAATAATATGATGAGCAATAATCCGAAGGAAGTACTGAAAAGTATGCCGGCAAACACAATCAAATATATTGAAGTGATAACTTCACCGGGAGCTAAATATGATGCGGAAGGTATCGGAGGTATTCTGAATATCGTCACAGTAGGTTCCGGATTTGAAGGATACACGGCTACTTTCAGAGGAAATGCTAATAATAACGGAGTAGGTGCCGGCACTTACGCAATGGTGAAACAAGGTAAACTGACTGTTTCTGCCAACTATAACTACAATTATAATAATAGCCCGCGCAGCTATTCCGATAGTTATCGCGAAAACTACGAACCGGATAAAGAGAATGAAAAATATCTGGAATCGGAAAGTAGCTCCAAGTCGAAAGGGAATTTCCAGTATGGCAATTTGGAAGCCAGTTACGAGATTGATACGTTGAGGTTGCTGACCGTGGCTTTCGGAATGTACGGCAGCAGTGACAAAAGTAACAGTGACGGAAATACGATTATGCACGGAGCTGACCGACAGGATTTTGCGTACCGTTATAGAACCGACAATCATGGAAAAGGGTCATGGTATTCTATCAACGGAAATATAGACTATCAACGTACTTCCCGAAAAAATAAAGAACGGATGATTACGTTTTCTTATAAAATCAATTCCCAACCCCAAACGAATGATTCATATAATACTTATCTGGACATCGAGCCTGATGAGAATAAACTGGATATCATTAAAGAATTGTCATTAAAGAATTTCCATTCGGACGGAAAGACAAATACGATGGAGCAGACTTTCCAGGTTGACTATACTACTCCGATTGGAAAGCTGCATGCAATTGAAACCGGTGCCAAATATATTTTCCGACGTAACTCCAGTGATAATCGGTTTTATGAAGCCGAGGGAGCAAGTGAAAACTATGCATATAATGAGAATCGTAGTAGCGAGTACCGTCATTTGAATCATATTCTCTCTGCTTATGCCGGATATACGCTGAAATACAAGGGATTTACTTTCAAACCGGGATTACGTTATGAGCAAACCATACAAGAGGTGAAGTATCTGGTGGGTCCGGGCGAGAATTTTGATTCGAATTTTAGTGATCTGGTTCCTTCCGTTTCCTTGGGAATAAAACTAGGAAAGACGCAGAATTTGCGTGGTGGATATAATATGCGTATCTGGCGTCCGGGTATCTGGAATTTGAATCCTTATTTCGATAATCAGAATCCGATGTTTATCAGTCAGGGAAATCCGAACTTGAAGAGTGAGAAGAGTCATTCGTTCGACTTGTCTTACAGCAGTTTTACGTCCAAGTTCAACATCAATCTTTCTTTGCGTCATTCTTTCAATAACAATGGAATTGAAAGAATCAGTCGCTTGATTACTGATAAAGACGGAGAAATCTTTGAAGGCGGGCATAAAGCTCCCTACGGTGCACTGTATAGCACATACGGTAATATCGGAAAGAGCCGGGAAACAGGATTGAACTTTTATTTGAACTGGAACGCTTCTCCTAAAACGAGAATTTACGTCAATGGACGTGGCAATTATAGCGATTTGCGGAGTCCTGCCCAAGAGCTGCACAATTATGGATGGAATGCTTCTGCTTATGGAGGAATTCAGCAGACCTTACCGGGAAAAGTACGTTTGAGCCTGAACGGCGGAGGTAGCACACCCCGAATCAGTTTGCAGGGAAAAGGTTCAGGATATAGTTATTATAGTTTGGGATTGAGCCGTTCTTTCTTGAAAGAAGAACGTCTTTCTTTGAATATTTATTGCAGCAATGTTCTGGAGAAATACAGAACTTACAATAATCACACAGAAGGAGCTAACTTTATTTCGAAGAGTTCGAGCAAATATCCGAGCCGGTATTACGGTTTCAGTATTAGCTATCGGCTTGGAGAGTTGAAAGCCAGTGTGAAGAAAGCCGCACGAAGCATTGACAATGACGATGTGAAAGGTGGCGGCGGAGGAGGTGGAAACACCGGTGGTGGAGGTGGCCAGTAGACCACTTCCGCACACCGGGATTCCCTCTTATTTCTGTCTCACGTCTTGCTTGTTGGTGTTAAAACCAAGTTTGGTTAATCCGGCCTGTACGTCGGGATGGCTCATGAAAAGGTTCCATAATAATCCGCTCCGGTAGTTTTCGATCATGACAGCAATAGGACCCTGGTCGATAGCCAGATAACGTTGCGGATACCAATTGTCCGTTTCGCTGAAAGCATCGTAGAATCCGAAAGGACCGAACACTTTATCTCCCATACCATATAGATGGCGCATCACTTGCATGGAATATTCCGGTGTATAGACAATGGATGAAAGTGCGGCGGTAGGGGAGATTACTCCTTTGTCCTCCTGCTCATTGGGCGAATGAGCCGCATATCCATCGACGGAGTAGCTGGCGGTCAGTCCCCAACAATCCGGTCCGAAACCTTTGTAATGTTTAGGGTTGCGGATGCAGTAAGCACGGTTGACTAGTGTCAGGTTGCGCATTTCGTGGAAGTAGCTGGGGCAATATTCATCTTTTAGTCCCACCGGATCAAGTCCGAGGAAAGAATATTGAGCCCAGAAAAGCGGTCCGGCTTCAGTGCCTGATAGCGGAGGTGCAACTCGATTCCTTCCACTTTATGCGGAGAAACGATGGCTCCGTTCTGTGCCCAACCGTCATGATAGACAGCCGCAGGTACTCCGTGTGTAGGAGAAGCGGCGGCAAGAATATACATAATCATACATTCGTTGTAGCCGTGTACAGGGAAATTCATTTCCCAGCCATACGTTGGACTCCAATGCCAGTAAAGAACGTTTTGCCCGCCTTGCCGATACCAGTTCCAGTCGACATCCCGCCAAATCTGGTCGATACGTTGGGCGAGGGCTTTCTCTTTCTCGTTTCCGTTGACGTAATATTGGTGTACGGCCAGCAGTCCTTGGATGAGGAAAGCGGTCTCTACCAGATCGCCCCCATTATCTTTCTGGCCGAATGGTTTCACCTTGCCCGTATCACCATACCACCAATGAGGGTAGGCTCCGTGGAAACGGTCTGCCTTTTCGAGGAAAGAAACGATGCGTTCCATTCGTGCCAGTCCCTCTTCGCGGGTGACGTAACCGCGGTCGATTCCCGCAAGGATAGCCATGATGCCGAAGCCGCTGCCGCCGGAAGTGACTACGTTGGCATCGTTTTCTGGATAAACGCCGTCTACATGATAACGTTCGGGAGCTAAGCCGCTATTCGGCTCGGCACCTTCCCAGAAATAGAGGAAAGTCCGTCGCTGGACGGTATCCATCAGGCGTCGTCCGATAACGAGTCGGTGGCTGCGGAAAGGTTGTTGCTTTTGCTTTTCCCTTTACAGCTCTGGAAAGTCAGGGCAACGGCGGATAGAAATAGTAACATGAGCGGAAGTGCACTCATTTCTATTATTCTTTTATATTTATCGTTCATAATCAAGGTGATAAAAGTTTAGTTTAACGTGAACTTCGCGGTTTTCACATCACGGCTGTTCGTACCGATCATCACTTCAAAGTCGCCCGGTTCGGCAACCAGTTGCAAGTCATAATTATAGTATCGAAGCATTTCCGGAGCAATCTTGAAACGGACAATCTTCATTTCTCCCGGTTCGAGGAATATCTTTTGGAAACCTTTCAGCTCTTTGACGGGACGGGTACTGCTACCCACAACGTCGCGGATATAAAGCTGTACCACTTCCGAGCCGGGCCATGTTCCGGTATTGGTAACCTCCACTGCCGCGGTCAACGAACCGTTCATGTCCATGGAAGAATGACTCAAGTCGATGTCACTGTAAGAGAATGTCGTATAAGAAAGGCCGTAACCGAACGGATAAAGCGGATCATTATCCACATCGAGATAGTTGCTGCGGAATTTCTCGAACCATTTGCCATCTTTCAATGGGCGTCCGGTATTTTTGTGCGCATAATAAAGAGGTATCTGGCCGACATTCTTCGGGAAAGTCATGGTCAGTTTTCCACCCGGATTGACGTAACCGAAGAGGGCGTCACCAATGGCGTAAGCGGCTTCACTACCTCCGAACCATACATTCAGAATGGCAGGCACATGCTCCTGTTCCCAGTTCAGCGTAAGCGGACGTCCGGTGAATAACACCAGTACCACCGGTTTGCCTGTCTTTAAAAGCTCTTTCAACAGATTCTGTTGTACGTCGGGAATATTCAAGTCCGTACGGCTGCTGCTTTCACCACTCATTTCAGAAGATTCACCTAGCGCTGCGATGATGATATCCGACCGACGGGCTACGTTCAATGCTTCGTCCAACAACTGCTGGTCGGTGCGGTTGTCACGGTTCAGGGAACGGCCGAACATCGTTGCCCGTTCTTCGTAACTTGCATCACTAATCAGGTTGCTTCCTTTAGCGTACATGATATTCGCTTTGCCGGCTGTCATCTCTTTCAATCCTTCTACCAAAGAAGGGCAACGGTCGAGCACAGCTGCTACGCTCCATGTACCCGGCATATTGCTACGGCTGTTTGCCAACGGACCGATTACTGCAATATTTCCTTTAGGGTTGAAAGGCAACAACGGATTTCCGTTCGGATTACCGTCGGGACTGTCATTCTTTAGAAGAACGAAACTTTCTGCTGCAATCCTGCGTGCTGCATCACGATGGGCTTTGGTAAAGATGTCGCGTGCCGGACGTTTCGGATCGCAATATTTATAAGGATTATCAAACAATCCCAGTTTATATTTGGCTTCCAGAATACGACGACAAGCCGTATTCAACGTTTCCATAGAGACTTTTCCTTCCTGAACGGATTTCTTCAGTGTTCCTACAAAACCTCGCTTACCATATCCATATCCACTCCGGCATTGATGGCACGGGCAGATACTGTCTGAAGATCGCCGATACCGTGGTCGATCATTTCTGAAATGCCCGTATAATCAGTTACCACAAAACCGTTGAATCCCCACTGTCCGCGGAGAATATCCGTCATCAGCCATTTATTGGCAGTGGCCGGAATACCGTCTACTTCATTAAAAGAAGCCATCACGCTGCCTACACCCGCTTCAACGGCTGCTTCATACGGCAGCATATAATCATTGAACATTCGTTGGCGGCTCATATCCACGGTGTTATAGTCGCGGCCGGCTTCGCCTGCCCCATATAACGCAAAGTGTTTTACGCAGGCCATGATTTCGTCATTCCGTTCCATGTTTTTCCCCTGATAGCCGCGCACCATTGCTTCGGCAATCATGGCACCGAGAAACGGGTCTTCGCCACTACCTTCGGATACGCGTCCCCAACGAGGGTCACGTGAAATATCCACCATCGGGCTGAAAGTCCATGAGATTCCATCAGCACTTGCTTCTACAGCCGCAATGCGGGCAGACTCTTCAATGGCTGTCATGTCCCAGGTGCAAGACAAACCGAGCGGGATAGGGAACATCGTTTCGTATCCGTGAATAACGTCCATCCCGAACAATAACGGAATACCCAGCCGGGAATCTTCCACAGCTTGTTTCTGTACTTCACGTATTTTCTCTACTCCTTTCAGATTGAACAATCCTCCCACTTCGCCTTTCTTGATTTTTGCGGCGATGTCGCTGCTTTTAGCCTGTCCCGTAGTGATCTCTCCGGTGACAGGAAGATTTAACTGTCCGATTTTTTCTTCCAGCGTCATTTTATTCATCAATACGTCGATGAAACGATCCATATCCTGTGGCGACTTTTGTGCCGACGCGGTTAGAAAACCTGCGGCAAACAACAGGACGGATAGACTTAACTTTTTGTATATCATATTATTATAGTTACTTTTATCTCTATTCATATAAAGTCCTCCTGATGCGTTGAATGTTCGGCACCGAGGAGGACATTGTTCGACACCGAGGAACAGTAGTTTCGGCACCGAGGAAACAACCGTTCGGCACCGAGGAACTTTCTTATTGGTAGTCGGGGTTCTGTACTAACACTCCCTTAGACTTGTCGATCTCTGTCTGCGGCAGTGGAAGCAGTGCGTTTTTGTCCTGATAATTGGTTTTACCGGCTGCGTGCAACACTTCTTTTGCAATGCCCCAACGAACGAGGTCGTAGAAACGGTCGAATTCCAACCCTAATTCCACACGGCGTTCGTGGCGGATGGCCTCACGCAATTCTCCCTGATCGGTAGTCGTCACTTTAGGTAATATATTGGTATTGGTGCCTCTGGCGCGTGCGCGTACTTGTTCCAAATAGTCGATTGCTTCACCCGGAATACCTTTTTCATTAGCTGATTCGGCTCCCATCAGCAGTACATCTGCGTAGCGGATCAGACGAATGTTTACCCAATAACCTTTATTGGTATATTCTTTACGTAATGCCGGGTCGGTATAGGCTTTCTTATTGAAATAAGCACCCATTGCCGGGGAAACCGGAGACTCACCGTATGGTTCGTTGGTGTTTTCCGGTGTGATAGGATCGCTGTCCGAGTGGCGGAAGTAGAGTAGGGTAGAGTTTTTGCGTGGATCACCCTGTTCGTATGCTTGCGCCATATACTCTGTTGCCATGTGCCATCCCCAGCCCAAGTCCCATTGACCTGCTCCGCGTACACCTTGTACTTCACAGAACTGGCTGCCGATAACGGTACTTTGAGGAAGAGCGGCAGTAGCTGTACATTGCAACTCGAATATAGAACCTCCGTTATTTTCACCATCGTCCGTGAAAATCTCATTATACGGAGTCTTTAGGTTGTAGAGCCCCTTTTTGATGACATCGGTGGAGGCTGTGTACATATTGTTCCAGTCGTTGCGCATCATATAAGTACGCGCATGTAAGGAACGGGCAGCTCCCCAAGTCAGTCGTCCGGTGTATTCGCTGCTCCATGTTTCCGGCAATGACTCTTCTGCTGTTTTCAGGTCCTTGTCGATTTGCTCATAGATTTTATCAGCACTTGTCTTCGGGATATTGGCTTCCGAAGCATCGTTGATTTTGTAAGTCACCAAAGGAACTTCGCCGAAAGCTCTTACCAGATTGAAGTAACAATAAGCGCGGAAGAAAGAGGCTTCTCCTTTGTTGATAATATCTTCAGCTTCTGTCTGTCCGGCTGTCTCTTTCTCTGCAATAGCGGTAAGAATGTCATTACATTGGTAAATGATGGCATAATTCCTTCCCCAATAAGCACCCAGCAGGCCGTTGGTCGGTGTGTATACGAAGTCGTCGTACATTTCGGCCACGTCAGAACCGTCACTGGAAATACTTCCTTTTTCCGAGTCTTCGGAACGGAAACAGTGGATGGCAAGCGCGGGAGGTCCGGCAGTGACATCATAGTTACGCATCAGCGTATACACATTATAAATCTTACCGTTGACCAGTGCGTTCGGATTATCATCTTCCGTGAACTGTCCTTGCGGACTACGATCCAGAAAGTCACTACAACTACCTAGAAATAATGTAGTTGAAGTAATAAGGGTTGCAAATATATATTTATTCAGTTTCATATAATGATAGTTTTAAAGATTAAAGTTGTGTTCCGCATGGAAAACTGGCAGTGGCACCTTGTCACTAGAATGTTAGGTTGATACCGAAGGTATAGACTGCAGGTACAGGATAACTGCCGTTATCTACTCCGAATGCGGTGGCAGTTCCTCCAAGTTCGGGAGTATATCCGGTGTTATGTTTCCATGTCTTCAAGTTCTGTATGTTGACATAGACTTTCAGAGCTTGCAGACGTATTTTGGAAATTAAGCTCTTGTCGAACGTATACGCTAACTGTACGTTGCGGATACGGAAGAATTTGCCGTCCTCAA
Organism: Bacteroides sp. AM54-2NS; assembly: GCF_003602935.1. Taxonomy (NCBI): domain Bacteria; kingdom Pseudomonadati; phylum Bacteroidota; class Bacteroidia; order Bacteroidales; family Bacteroidaceae; genus Bacteroides; species Bacteroides sp. AM54-2NS. The sequence continues at coordinate 127,064 of NZ_QTMZ01000016.1, read as the reverse complement.
TGTAATAGTCAGAGTTGAGGTTGTTGATGGAATGTTTGGTGTTTAGCAACGGTTGGGTGTTGGACGTACCTTCTCCGTGCCAGCGGTCCAAACGTTGTTCCAGGTAGTTGAACTGGGCAAAATTGTAGTTATCCCATGTACGGAAAATCTTGTTTCCGCCTTGTCCCATCATGTCGATGCCTAATGACCAATTCTTGTAGTCTACTCCGAGAGAAAAACCGTAAGTGACCTTTGGAGTCGGGTTGCCTATCATGGTACGGTCTTCCGGGGTGATTTCTCCGTCACCGTTCACATCGGCGAATTTCAGGTCACCGGGGGTAACGGTAGCCAGTGTATTTTTGGGTGATGCGTCAATATCTGCTTGTGACTGATAAACACCTGCCACTTTGTAACCATAGAAATATCCGATAGGATAACCTGCCATTGTGTAACTTTGCTGCTTATCTCCGGCAATGATGGAGTATCCTTCCTGAACAAGACTTTTTACCTCATTCTTGATAGTAGTCAGGTTGGCACTGACGGAATATCCCCAATCACCAATCTGATCGCGCCAGGTTACAGCCATTTCCACTCCTTTATTCTGAATCTCTCCCAAGTTTCCGATACCGGGGATAGTTCCGGAAATTCCGGGAACTTCGGCTAACAAATCTTTGGTATTCTTCTTATAGTAAACACCCTCAAAATGCAAGCGGTTGCGAAGCAGGTTCGTTTCAAATCCGGCTTCCCAGGCTTCTACTTTTTCCCAACGCAGGTTAGGATTAGGAAGATAGGCAAGCTGGTATCCGGGATAAATGATGGACGGTTTACCGAATACGGCCGAATAAGCATTGGTCAATAAGGGTTCGGCAGGATAGGCTTTATCCAGGTTCTGGTTTCCTAACGTACCGTAAGATGCTTTGATTTTCAACATATCCAGCCATTTGATGTCTTTCATAAATTCTTCTTCAGACATCAACCAACCTCCACCCAATGAGAAGAAGTTCTGCCATTCATTGCCTGTGTAGGAGAAAGCGGAAGAACCATCCCGGCGGAAAGATCCGTTGAACAAGTATTTACCTTTATAGTTGTAGATCACACGTGCAAGTACGGATAATGTACTGCGTTCCCATTGAGTACTTCCATTGGTAGCGGTAGCTGCATCGCCGATGCTGACAAACCATTTGTCCGGATCATCCGGAATGACCAGTCCGACCCCCTGCTTGCGTGCTCCGTCCAATCGGCTCAACGAATTATAATAGGTAGTAAAACCGGCGGTAGCTGTCAGGTTATGATTTCCATTATCAAAGCTGTTGGTGTATGTCAACAGGTAGTCGCTCTGAACTTTGGTTTCATTCTCTTTAAACTGGCTGACCTCGGTCTTGCCTGTTCCCAAAGTAGAGATCCCTCCGTTGACAGCGGCATCGTATACTTTTACGATCGGTGTATACGTCCGTCCGTTGTTCGACGCATAATCCATGGAGAACATTGCTTTGAACGTGAAATGTTTCAGGAAGTCTACCTCACCATAAATGTTACCGGAGGCCCGGTAGTTTTCCGCTTTGGTAGTATTCGCTTTCAATTCGACGTCTACCATCGGGTTGTTGATCTGCGCTTTCTGGAATTCGGGCAGGGCCGTATATAATCCGTATTCGTTGTTATATACCGGAGCGATAGGAGTTGCGCGTAGGGCATTCAACACCTGTTTGGAATCGGCAGGAAGCATACGTGCACCGTTGAATTGGAAACCGACTTTCAAAAAGTCCGTAATCTTATAATCATTACTTGCGTTGATGGTTACCTTACTGAATTTCTCATGCTCGATGTTGCCTTGTTCGTAAGAGTAGCCTACACCCAGATAGAAACTATGTTTGGGCGAAGCCCTGTAATACTGATGTTATTGTTTGTAATGAAAGCAGTCTGGAAAATTTCGTCTTGCCAGTCGGTATTGGCATCCCAGCCGGTATAATCGAAAGGGTCATCTTTCTGATTGGCAAGCTGTTCGTTATATAGTTCCTTGAATTGTGAACCATTCACCAGTTTCACTTTATCCACTACTTTCTTAAAACCGAAAGAAGTATTGATATTGACCAGTGTCTGCCCCTCTTTGGCTTTCTTTGTGGTAATGATGATGACACCATTCGCACCGCGAACACCGAAGATAGCCAGAGATGACGGGTCTTTCAGGATTTCCATAGATTCGATGTCCTCCGGATTCAGGAAATTGATGTTGTCATTGAATAATCCGTCGACAATGTACAGCGGTTTATATCCGTTGATGGAGTTTGTTCCGCGAATACGGATTTCCGGGTCCGATCCGGCTCGTCCGGAGTTTACAATCTGCACACCTGCCACTTTCCCCTGAAGGGAAGACAGCGGATTCATTGCCGGTTTGTTGGCTAACTCTTCTCCTTTGACATTGGTGATAGAACCTGTCAAGTCTCTTTTCTTTGCACTACCGTATCCGATAACGACTGTTTCGGCTAGTACTTGTGAATCTTCTTTTAAAGTGACATTGATGACGTTCTGTGCCCCCACTTTAATGGTTTGCGAAGTCATCCCCACGTATGAAAATGCCAATACGTCCTCCGGAGTGACAGAGATTGAATATTTACCGTCCATGTCCGTGATGGTTCCGGTGGAAGTTCCTTGTACGAGTACCGATGCGCCGATCAATGGTTCATTGGCAGCGTCCGTCACTGTTCCTGTCACCGTCTTTGTCTGTGCAAAGGCTGATGCAGAGCCAGTAGCAGGCAAACAAGCGTCATGATGCTCCTTGACCTGATGGCTTTTTTCTGAAGATGTTGTAAAAGTCTAGTCCTCATTGCATTAAATTTTTCCATTTGTTATTATTTAGGTTGAAGTCTTTTTTCTGCCGTCTTTTGGCGAGAGTAACAAAGGAAACAAACGAAATTCAAAAAAGATTTTGGAAAAAAGAGGGAATGGTTGATTTTAACACTAGAAGAGAGGTGACTGTTGAAAAAGTCAGGCACGAACCGGTGTTGTTCGTGCCTGAATAATGGGATGAGGATTACCCGTTGGGGGAGGTATATCCTATGTATACGTTGTTCGTTTTATGATTTCCTGTTTTAAAACATCTGTTCCGCAGTGGTCATACATTGAATGACATCTTCTTTGCTGCCATTGAAAGGACCTGATTTCTCTATTTTTAGAGTTGACATGGCGGCTGCAAAACGTCCTGCTTCTTCGATGCCGGCACCCGATACCCGTTGGTATAGATAGCCGATGGTATATGTGTCTCCACACCCTGTTGCGTCTACCACCTCTTTGGGTTATATGCCGGAATACGATAGAAGTCTTTTCCGTCGAAAATAAGTGATCCCATGCTTCCCAAGGTGACAAGCACTTCTTTCACGCCCCATTCATATAATTGACGGGCAGCTTCATGCGGTTCGGAAAGACCTGTCAGCACTTCCATCTCGTGCTCGTTGACTTTCAGGAAATGGATATATTGCAGAGCTTCCCGCTTATCTGTCCAGTCCACCGGATAGACGTGAGTGTCACGCACTTCACGTAAATAGCCTTGTGAGTCTACTGCAATCAACCCTCTTTGAGATAGTTCTTTGATTACTTCCAATGAGAAGTCGTCAGACAGCAGAGAGCCGAGATGGTAGATTTGCGCATCTATATCTTTCAGCTGACCGGCAATGAACGGATCGGCTTTTGCTAATACACGTTGAGTACGGTCGTCCGGATTGGCGCCATAGATATTCTCGAAGTATACGGAATATTTGCTTGGCAGGGCGGTCACATGAATACCCATTTCACGTAGTTGTTCTACGACGTTCATTTCAGTGGCACCGACAGCTGTTACTAAAGCGTAATCGATGTCGTTAAAATGGCGGATGGCATGTGAACAATAAAAAGCCGTTCCTCCCGGCATATAGACAGTGTTTTGGGGAGTGACTACTTTGTCTAATGTGATGTGACCGATGCAGCAAAGTTGATGTTTATTCATGTCTAACCAATTAAAAAGCCTCCAAGATAGTATCTTGAAGGCTTCTAGTTTATTTTTAGTGCGGCTGATAGGACTCGAACCTACACGTCTCACGACACCAGATCCTAAGTCTGGCGCGGCTACCAATTACGCCACAGCCGCATGCGTAGCTTTTTTGTTTAGCGGTGCAAAGATAGGAAGATTTTCTGATTTGGCAAATAATTCGGCAATAAAGTTATTCACTTAAGATTTCGAATGCTTTTTCAATCAGTGGATCTTTCTTTTGTGATTCTATGTCACCCTGCTCTATCCCTTCTTCCAGAATCTTATCCATGTTTACGTATACATCAGGTTTTATTCCATCCTCCAATGACTTTCCATACTTATCAAAGTGGGGGCTGGCAGAGAAGCGGACGCTCCAGCCATTGGGTAATTCTGATGAAAATGGCAGCCCTGATCCACCACCAGTCTGATCGCCCAGCTGGATGATTCTTTTATCCTCGTTATCATTGTTTAAGCTGCGCATTATGTTAACAAAATCATTTGTGGCACTATAACATCGACGATTGGTTAGTATCACGACCTTTTTTTGCCAACGAATACTGTTGGAGGGTTCTAAATAAATGGGTTCCATCTCTGAGAAATCATTGTGTCCCGGACCTGTCTTATGTTGGATATATCCTGTTAATGCCAGTTTATCAGTGAACCGGGCAGCTATGCGTGAAGAATTGGTTAGATTACCTCCTCCGTTATCACGGACATCGATAATTAATCCATTGCAGATTTGTAAATAGTAAAGGACCTCATCCAAATTGCCATCTCCAACTCCGGCACTGAAACTTTCATAACGTATGTATCCTATGTTATTGTCGAATATTTTATATTTAAGACCAGCGGATGTGCGATAGCCTGAATTGGCACTACCCAGATAATAGTTATAAAGAATATCTTCTCTATAATTCCAAGGGTAGCCTGATACCATGCATCGTAATAAGAAATACGACTGGCAGAAGATAGATTGACATGCCCGTCTTTCAAGATATAAAGCATTTGGCTTAGGATGTCGAACAGGTCATCATTAGACATTGACGGAATAATCAGTTTGCTGTATTCGTCATGAACAGCATCCCAGTCAATACCTTTCGTATCCAGGAAACAATACTGTTCGTCAATAATCTTCCATAGTTGTTCGAAATTACCTCTGGGATCATTGGCGTAGTCATCTTCCCCAATGCAACCAGTCAGCACCGGAAGGCAGCAGAGCAGCCAAAGTATTTGTCTAATCTTATTTCTCATCATTAATTGATCTCTCACTTGAAGTTTCAACATTAAATTTTGTTCTCTTAGTAAGCTCTAACTGATGAAGGAAGAGCGGTTCCTTTCTTATTTCGGATACGGTATAGGTCTTTCACAAATCCTACCATGAATACGTGTGAGTAGGTATGTGTCTTGATATTGTTAACGTTGGATTGCTGCAAATCAGCCAAGTAGCTGAAGCGCATTTTGGTATATCCTATCGGCAGGTCGACGGAGAGCATCTGTCGCAACGAAGGTTGATTGTGCAGGGAGGTAAATTTTATTACTCCACTCGAATTTCCCAAAGAGAATATCTCGTAATAAGATTGTCCGTAGTGGGGAGAGAACATCACTCCCATAACCGGCAGATTGACCTGATAACGAAGCACCATTGGATACCGTTTGATTTTCAGGTGCCAAATAGCCATTCCGGAGGCATCCAGATTGACGTATGCCCGTGCGGATGCCGGATTGTTGGTGTTCCGGAGATTATAGACAAAGCCTCCGTTGACATCTATCAATCCTCCGGCTAATAATTTGAAATTATCTGTCAGGCGGAACTGGTAATGTAATCCATAGTTCCAGTTGACTAATCCGGAGAAAGTGTTATTGTTATCGGCCCGGTTGTGCGTATAGCTGATGTTTGCCTGAAAGAAGTTCTGCACAGATACATTTCCATCAAACAACTTGGTCATCCGAATCAATTCACGGGAAACACGGAAGTCGATTCCTTTGTATTCCTGCGGTGAAAGATAGGTGTCGAAAACGTTAGTAAATCCGACACCATACATGGTGGCACGTGTTACATACCGATGGGCTTGCAGACTGTCGATCTGCGCTTGTAATCTTGTGCAAAGGGCGAACAGGATGCAACCTGTCAGCCCCAGGTATATTAGTTTTTTCTTCATCAGAATAATTTCATCTGCCCGGTGATTTCATCAATAATATCGCCTTCGCTCTTGCCGCTGTCCGGATCCAGATTTTCCGGCTCCTCTTCAGGAACTTCCTGTTGTTCTTGTGAGGGTTCGGGGAAGCGAGTTGGTTCAAGCTCATTGATCGTCTCCACTGCATAGGTAGTAATACGTTTTCCCTTGGCTTTGAAACCTTTGACAGCAATGAATTCATCCGCATCGATATTCAACGGATCACGGAAATTGTCGTGTCCGCCAAATATGACTTCCAGACGAGGATAGTACTCGTCGGTCAGCAGGATCAGACGGTTGTTCTTATTTTCTCCCAAGTAGTTCTGTTTACGGTTGGAGGCCTCAAAACAGAAACGTTTCAGATACGGATAATTCTGTTGGTCGGCATCGTAAAGCGCGGCAGTCCATATCTTGTTAGGATCAAACTTCTCCACGATGCTTACATTATCTTCATAGTGGTTGCTCAAGTCGAAGTTGGTAGTATAGAAATCACCGTTGTTCAGAACAATCAATATGCTGTCGTCGCTTTGGAATTCACCCAGATATTCACCTCGTCCGTCATAGTTGAGGCGGAGTATGTCACGGTCAAACCATACTTTACGTCCACCGAGCGTAGAACCTCCTTTTTGTTTCAGGGATATCTTATGTACCGGCAAGCGGGTAAGAATCACGCCTCGTGCCTGACGTCCCTTGATGCTGACCTCACTGAAGTCATGCTCGAAAATGATACGGCGTACACGCGGATTCGGTTTCAGTGTCACCTTGATGATTTCGGCTTCTCCATTCGGGTTGGCGCTGAATAGGTAATCCGTGATTCGGGAGTTCCCTGTGTGACATCATATTCGCGGTCGCGAACTACAGAGGTCACGGCGAAACGTTTTACGTATGTCGTTCCTTCTTTTCCGTCGCGGTAGGCTACATTGTAGATCGTACGTTTATCGTTCTTCTTGAATACATTGACATAAAGAACGTTTTTGCCGACGAATTTCTTGTCGGCAACAGGAGTAACGATATACTTACCGTCGCGGAAGAAGATAATGACATCATCGATATCCGAACAACATGCAACGAACTCGTCTTTTTTCAAGGCTGTTCCGATAAATCCTTCTTCGCGGTTGATATAAAGTTTCTCGTTTGCTTCTACTACTTTGGCAGCTTCGATGGTGTCGAAGTTACGCAGTTCCGTACGGCGCGGGAAGTTCTTGCCGTATTTGTTTTTCAACATCTGATACCAGTTGACGGTATAATCTACGATGTGAGCCAGATGATTATCAATCTCGGCCACTTCTTCTTTCATCCTGGCAATCAGTTCATCCGCTTTGTCCGAGTTGAATTTCAGAATACGCCCCATTTTGATTTCCATCAGTTTGAGAATATCCTCTTTGGTTACTTCGCGGATAAACTTCGGGTAATAAGGCGTCAGGCGTTCGTCAATATGTGCACAAGCTGCGTCCATATCTTTGGATTGCTCGAACTCTTTGTCCTTATAGATGCGTTCTTCGATAAATATCTTTTCGAGCGAAGCAAAGTGCAACGCTTCCAGTATTTCGTTTTTCTTGATTTCCAGCTCCTGCTTTAGCAAATCCAGCGTGTTGTCTGCCGACTTTCTCAAGACTTTGCTGACAGTGAGGAAATGAGGTTTGCTGTCATCAATCACGCAGCAGTTGGGTGAGATGCTTACTTCGCAATCGGTGAATGCGTACAATGCATCGATTGTTTTGTCCGATGATGTACCTGGTGCCAGATGCACTAATATTTCTACGTTGGCAGCTGTGTTGTCATCTACCTTGCGAATTTTGATTTTTCCTTTATCAACAGCTTTCAGGATAGAGTCGATCACTGTTGAAGTGGTTTTCCCATAAGGGATCTCTGTGATTGCAAGCGTTTTGTTATCAATCTTGTTGATCTTGGCACGTACTTTCACTGCTCCGCCACGTTCTCCGTCGTTGTATTTGGCTACATCAATCGAGCCGCCTGTCTGGAAATCGGGATACAGTTGGAATTCTTCCCCACGCAGATAGCTGATGGAAGCATCACAAAGTTCGTTGAAGTTATGCGGCAATATCTTGGAAGAAAGTCCAACGGCGATACCTTCCACTCCCTGCGCCAGTAATAACGGGAATTTCACAGGAAGAGTGACTGGTTCCTTATTTCGTCCGTCGTATGACAATTTCCATTCGGTAGTTTTGGGATTGAAGACAACATCCAGCGCAAATTTGGATAAACGTGCCTCGATATAACGGGGAGCAGCCGCACCGTCTCCGGTGAGGATATTACCCCAGTTACCCTGACAGTCAATCAACAGGTCTTTCTGTCCCAACTGTACCAAGGCATCCCCGATAGAAGCATCCCCATGCGGGTGGAACTGCATGGTGTGTCCCACAATATTTGCCACTTTGTTATACCGCCCGTCATCCAGACGTTTCATAGAATGCAGGATACGACGTTGCACAGGCTTTAAACCGTCATTGATGTGAGGTACGGCACGTTCCAGAATAACGTATGAAGCATAGTCCAGAAACCAATTCTGGTACATGCCTGTTAACTGATGTTTTACGCTTTCGTCCCGCGCGTCCGCCGGTTTGTAGTCTGAATGTTCTTCCGTTATCTCGTTGATTTCGTCACTCATAAAATTCGTATATACTATAATTTTAACGCATACGCACGCAAAAATACAAAAATAAAAGAGATTTCGATGAAAAACGGTGAATATTCCGTGTGTTAAAAGGGTATAAATCAGCTTTACGGAAGGAAAACAGAAAGGCATATCCTATCAAAGACATGCCTTTCTGTAAAATTATAACCTGATGAAAAAACGAGAAATGGGGACATGATTTAAACCCGTATTTCCCAACCTTTTTCGTACTCTCTTCCCCAAAGTTTATTGGCTTCCAAATCGTTGAGAATTCGTCCACTTCCCGGATCAATCTGTAATGAATGTCCGACACGTTGGGCAATGTTACCTAATTGTACCAACTGGGTACTGATACAGGCATCTACAATTCCGGAATTTAACTTTGTTCCTTTGCGAATGGCATCAAACCAGTTTCGGAAGTGGAAGGCATCCAGCTTTTCGGATGGATTCAACAGATTGCCGGTCTCAAATTTTAAATCACTTTTTACCTCTTTAATCGTTTTACCTTTTATATCTGCAATTTTATATTCATTGCCACCGCCAATGAAGAGAGTTCCGGTTTCTCCATAAAATGCGGTTCCTACTCCATATCCGTCTACCGGCATCGTATTACAACTACGTCCTTCCCATGAAAAAGATGCTTCGTCGCCAAATTGGAAGGTGATAAGTTGTGTGTCAGGAGTTTGCCAGTCGTCTTGAAAACGATACCGACCTCCGATAGAATCAACCTTTGTAGGATAATCCACACCTAACCCCCAACGGAGCATATCAACAAAGTGAGTTCCATTGTTGAGTGCTTCACCTGTTCCCCAGTTCCAAAACCAATGCCAGTTATAATGGATGAAATTATCTTTGAAATCTGCAACACGTGGGGCAGGACCTTGCCATAAATCCCAATCCAGATAATCAGGTACAGGAACAACTTTCCCTGTTCCAATGGAAGGGCGATTATTGACATACCAAGATTTGGCATATCTCACTTTTCCGATAGAACCGGATTTTATTTCTTCCATAGCTTTAATTACATTGGGAAAGGAACGGCGTTGGTTACCCACTTGAACAATCCGGTTATATTTCAAAGCGGCTCGAACCAGCATTTCATTTTCTGCCGGATTATGACTGGTCGGTTTTTCCAGATAAACATGCTTTCCGGCCTGCATAGCCATAATGGCTGCTTTGGCATGCCAATGGTCAGGGGTGGCAATCACCACTGCTTCAAAATCATTCGACTCTAACATCTTACGAATGTCTTTTTCTCCTTTGGGAGTACGTCCGGTAATTTTGTGGATAGCAGCCTGACATTTTTCTAATGCTCTTGAGTCTACATCGCAAATGTAAGTTACTTCACAATCTGGAAGTTTGGCAAATCCTTGCGCCAGGGCCTTACCTCTCGAATTCACTCCAATGACTCCGATACGTATTTTTTCGTTAGCTCCCAGAATATCTTGATAACGGCTTGAACCGAATCCTGGAAGTATGCTTCCCAATGAAAGTGCAGCTGTACCTGCCACTGTTTTTTTGATAAAATCTCTTCTTGTTGTCATAGTATCTATTTTTCTCCAAAATTAGGTTGTTATTAGAATATGTGAATGAGCTTTTCCGTCAATTCTCCTTCAAAAAACGTCAATCTCTTATTTTTTTCTTCGGAAAAGGTGACTCAAGAATATCAGGATTCCTCGGGGAATCCATAAGATAAGATAGATGAAAAAACTAATCACGATGACATACCCGATTTGGGATATTATTTCAATCCATGGGCGGGAATAGATAATGATTGCAATTACGTTGATGATAAATGCAAGCAGGAAACTTAGAAGAAAGATATTCCTTTCTTGTTTCAACTTTTTTGAGGTGATAATAATATCTTTCATAGTTTAGAATTTCATATAGGGTATTTTATATTCGTCGGGGAAGAGGATATGGCGTTGTTCATCCATTGCTTGATTCCCAAGTAAGCAAAGGACCGTAGAACAATAAGCCTCTTCTACTACATTCTGTGCTTTCTCTCCAGTGATACAAGATTGGCAGAAAGAGGATAGAATGATATCCGATCCGTCTTTGTCTGCTCCGATCATACTTAAACCACTGTTAACGTGAATATCTCCATTAATGATAAAATGTGGAGTGTATTCCATTTTTGTTTCCGGCCGCCAACTAGGTCCTGCCGTTGGGATGGCGGCAAAAGCTTTGTCTTTTACCTGGTCAATCAGTTGGCGGATGCCCGAAGTAGAATGGTCTTCTTCCAGGTAATAAATACCTTTGGCCATATCCATCGTTCCTTTACTTCCCAGAATTTGGTCTTCCATTCCGTTGAACTTGTTGGCGATTAATGATTCGTAGGCAATCTTGGTTCCATCGGAATATCGGTAAGTCACATTTACACTATCGTATACTTCACGACCGTCTTTCCAGTAAACAATATCACCCATCCCCATGATACTTACCGGCATTCTTTTAGCTGCCCAGTTACATACTTCCAATTGATGACAAGCCAGTTCGGTCATTAGTCCGCCCGAACTGGCTTTATATATCTCCAATTGATTTTGCGCTCCAATTCCGGTGAAGGAACAGGACGACGCCAGTCTGCATTTCTGAACCAATGACAGCGCATTCCTACCACATCTCCGATCAGTCCGGAATGAATCATTTGCATCCCTTTGATATACTTCTCGTCATACATTCGTTGCATACAAAAGTAGAGTACTTTTTCAGACTGGTTGTAAGTGTCATAGATAGCCTTGCACTCGTCAAGGGTGCGTGCCATTGCTTTTTCACAGAAGACATGTTTGCCGGCAGCTAATGCGTCCAACACAATAGGTGCGTGCCAGTTTAGTGGTGTGGATATGATGACTCCATCAATGTCTTTCGATTCCAGCAGCTTACGGTAGTCTGTATAGGACTTGGCATCCGGGCAAAGCTCCAATGCTTGCTGAAGATTGGGAGCATAATTGTCACACACGGCTACAATTTGTGCATGAGGTATTTCCTTGAGGTTATGGATGTGGTATTGCCCTCTGGAACCTGTGCCAATTAAAGCAATCCGTGCTTTTTCATGTTTAATCTCTTTCAATTTTTCGGGGGTACAGGAGGTAAGCCAGGGAGTGGTAGCTAATAAAGCGGTTCCTCCGGCAACATATCCCAGACTTTTTATAAATTGTCTGAGCCCTAAGTCTACTCCTTCTTTTTTATTGTCTTTCATGTTATAAATCATATAGGGTTGCTTGTATATCTTTAAAATTCTCTGTGAGTAATTGCTGTTGTTCTTTATTCGCAATCATCCATACGGTACTTAGAATTTCAGCCTCTAACGGATCTGTAGATATGATAGAGCTTGCTTTTCGTTGTTCATTAAATAAACCCGTAAGTGGATTCATAATGTGTCCGGTATATTGCAGCGTATTACCGGAAGTGGATAATGCTGTATTTTGAAGGTTGAACTCATTTAAAAGAGACTGGTTATACGGATTCAGAAAACTCACTTTCCAACTGTCTCCATAAGGATGATGTCCCATGCCCAGAATGGAGCTATTACCGAAATTGACAAATGCATGGTTGACGTTTTCTTGTTCTATGAGTTCTTTGATTTTCTTCAAAGCATACCCTTTGGCAAAACCTCCGAAGTCGAGTGTAGGTCCGAGTACAGGTAAGAAAATATGCCGGTTGCCGAATTTTATTAGGGAGAAATCTTTCATCGTAATGTCGAAGAGATGGAAAGTACGCTCATAGTAATATTGGCAGAGTTGAAGAATTTCTTCTAATTCTGTGCTGATAGGGATAGGGCTTTGAGATTTCAAGCTGTTCAGTCTGCTTACTTCACTTTTCGGATCAAAACGGTTCAGTATTTTATCTAAGTGTTCTATTTCGTTTATAATAACTGCCCATATTCGATTTAATAAGGTGAAATCGGAATGAATGATCAGGATGTCAAAGCGTGTCCCCATGATATGAGGAATGAATCCATGAAACATGGATTCATTATTATAATATTTGTATCTTGTTTCTAACACCTTATTGAGCCTTTCAATTATTCTCCAATTTTGCCATTTCTACCGCAGTGGTAGTGATATAATATTTAGAGATTATATTTTCATTTTCCCATTCTGGCATATCTTTGTATTGAAGATAATGCAAGAATGTCTTGGCTACTTTACTGAAATGAGCTTCATGGTTTGATCTGTGTTCTTGTGGAATATCAATCAGATAAAGTTCGTTGTTTTCTTCTTTTACAGATAAGAACGGATAAGTGTCTCGTAATTCTTCAATGGTTTTTTGTAACTGAATCCTGAATGTGGCACTGTCAGTGTTCTGTTCTTTTTGAATGTAGAGTTCTTTTGTAAATCCGTTCTTTTTATTTTGAACTGTTTTTAATGTGGCCTTAGTACCTTTCTTGATGGAAGTGAAGGTGTCTCCTCCATTAGTTGGTGGAGCATAATTCCAAATGACTTTTATTCCTATATGAATTCCTTTAATCGTAAAATTCAATGTTCCGTTTGCCAATACTTCCAATATGTTATTCTTTACGTATTTGTCAAGAAAAGGAGGAAAAGAATCTATTTGAGTTGATTGGCTGAACTCTGGCAATGTGATTGAAGTAGGCCAGTGTGTGGCGTTTGTTACTTTTACATCCGACTGGTAGCGGATCGTTTCATCCGAAAAGCACTGCCATTGCACCAGATCGATAAGGTGAGTCGTTACATCAGCAATACCTTCACCTTGTTGTGCTGTATCGTAATACCAAGCAGGTCTGATCAACGGTTTGCCGGATACGTTCTTGAAGAAATGATGAACACTTTCCATGGTGATAGAAGGACTCTCCGGTGAACCTTGCTGCAGTTCACCGAACAGTTCCTTTTTTTGTAATAGTTCTTTTTCTATAATGTTGAGAATATCATATCGCTCTGTCATCAGGTCATATAAAAGAAGTTTTTTTTCTTTTGCCAGCCGATAAGCTTCAACCAGCAAGTTGAAATCCTTTTGGTTGATTGCTAAAGGTTTATCAGAGAGAACGTTATATCCTGCTTTGATAGATTGTATTATATATTGTGCCTTTTTTTGATTGTTTCCTGCCAAAACAACAACATCTCCTTTCTGTCCGGCGAGCATTTGGGAAAGATAATCATCTCCTGTATACACCTGGCTTACCCATGAGGTGGGGGCCTCTGTACGTTGGTTGTAAGAGTTGATACTTTCCATATATTGGTTAAAGCCTGTCCCTTCGGGAGCATATACGTGAATTGTATCGTTGACATCTGTCAGCGTATCTTTCTGGAGTAAACTGGCGTGGAAATGTCCCGGATCGAGAACGATCAGTTTTATTTTATGAGAACCGTTTGCCTCATTGGCAGTCTGCCTTTTAGATAAAGAGCATGAAGCTACCACCAATGAAAGCACTAAAAATCCGATGTTATTGTATATAAATTTCATTCTTTTATTTCTTATTACAAGCCTTGATCAATTTCTGTGCATCTTTCCAGCCTTTCTGGTAAGCTTCTTCTAGTGTGACAATCTTGCCATTTTGTTCTTTACTCATATTAGAAGCTTGCATAAAAGTGAATATTTCAATTGTTTCTTCTTTTGAAACAGGTGCAACTCCGGTTCGGAAGAATGTTAGGATTTGTTCAAGAAGTACTTTATAGCCCTGATATCCTCCTACGGTTATTGCTCCTTTGGAGGTAAAGGCTGTCCCGCCATAAATTTGCGGTCCTTTAGTGATTCCCCGGAATATGCCGATTCTTCCATCCTTCCAACGTCCTACTACAACATCTCCTCTGTCGGAAGACATGCGGTTGACAGACTCGCATCCTGTACCCATGGCTGTGTACAAAGTTTCAACCCCATGGATTCCATAGAAACCGAAATCCGGATGAGTGGGTTCCACTTTATGCGGAGAATAGCAGTCAGCTCCTAGGATTTTACCTAGTTCATTATTCCGCAGTTTTTGATTTTGAGGAGTAAATCGTAAAGCAGAGGATGAGAAGATCGGTATGTTGTATTTCTCCGCCATCTCATAGATAGCAATAGCATCTCCTAATGTAGCTCCGATAGGCTTGTCTATGTAGCAGATCTTACCAGCTTTGAAGACCTCCATTGCCTGCTCCAGATGAAGTCGTCCGTCATTCGTTTCCAGAAGTACACAATCCACTTTATCCAATAAGTCTGCTATGGAAGAGACGATTTCTACTCCTTGCGTCTTTACTTTTTCAATGTATCCGGGAATACGTTCGTAGCTGGATTGAATTGTTTTAGAACCATACGGATAAGCGGCTACTACCCGGAATCCTTGAGAAAAAGTTTCATCGGAGCCGCTATTGATCAATTCTGTAAAAGCGGTAGAATGGGAAGTATCCAAACCGATGATTCCTATTTTCATTATTTTTTGTGCGTATATACCGACACTGATCATCAGTAATATAAAGAAAAAAGCGATTCTGTTTTTCATGATTGGTTATAAATTTATCTGTTCTGCACTTTCAGTGTCCAAATATAACGAAGATTTTTCTTTTCTTCGCAATATGCTTGCCGGACATTTTTCTGAAATTTCACCATAAATGGCCCGATATACTGCGTGGGCTTTATTCTTGAAAGGGACAATACAAAACATCCATTCGGCTTTTAGCAAAGCAGGTATTGTTAGTGTCAAAGCTTCTTTAGGTACTAAATCTAGTCTTTCGAAGCATTTTTCGTTAACTTGCTGTTGGCGGCATACCGGATCAAGTTTTACGATTTTCACCAGTTTGGGATCATTGAAATCAGCTACATCCGGATCATTGAAAGCAATATGTCCGTTTTCTCCGATACCCAGGCAAACAATGTCTACTGGATATTTAGTAAGCAGATCGGCATATCGTTTGCATTCCTCTTCAAGACTCTCTGCGCGTCCATTCAGGTAGTTCACCTTTTTGAAAGGAACTTTGTCAAAGATACGAATACGGAGGAAATGCCCGAAACTTTGTGGTGCGTCTGGATGAATACCTATGTATTCATCCA
This sequence comes from Bacteroides sp. AM54-2NS, assembly GCF_003602935.1. Taxonomy (NCBI): domain Bacteria; kingdom Pseudomonadati; phylum Bacteroidota; class Bacteroidia; order Bacteroidales; family Bacteroidaceae; genus Bacteroides; species Bacteroides sp. AM54-2NS. The sequence continues at coordinate 111,289 of NZ_QTMZ01000016.1, read as the reverse complement.
TATGGAAGGCGTTGATTCTGGTCCAATCTATTCGCTTATCATGGATTAGATGATTTAAAAATTCGTTTTGTGAGGGAGCGGCGGCAAAGATCATATTGATTTCAGCCTTTTCTTCCAAGAGCTTGCAGATTCTGTCAGCTACTTCCTTTGCGGCTTCATTGCCCATTTGTTGGAGAGTGGGATAAATTTTAATGGTTAATAGCTCTTGTTGAAATACTTTGGTTTCAGATTCATTTACTATAGATAACATGGCCTCTGATATTGTGTTAATAACATTGATTTGATTGTCGAAAATGATAATGTCAGCATCTTTACCTGCTTCAAGAGAACCTTTTGATGAGTCAATGTGTAAAATGCGGGCAGGGGTGAGTGTCATCATGCGGATAGCATCAGTGAGGGGAATGCCAGCTAATTGTACCATGGTTCTAACTAAACGGTCAGTGGTGGCTACACTACCTGCAAAAGCAGAACGATCCGGCATTTTTGCAACGCCATCTTCAATAATAACTTTTTGTCCGTTAGTCAGGCTTCCTAGAATGGACTCTCCATCTGGCATTCCAGCGCCTCGCATAGCATCGGTACAGAGTGCGGTTTTGTCAGGTCCTTTGAATTTATAAACAAATTGAAGGAGCGGCTTGGGGAGATGTATACCGTCAGCGATGATTTCAACTGTTATATCATCAATCAAATAGGCAGCTTCCACTACTCCTGCATGTCGAAAAGCATTTCTGCGTGTTACGGATGACATGGCCGAATATAAGTGAGTTATATGAGTATATCCGGCTTTGTTTGCTTTTTCCACCTCTTCATAGGTTGCGTCAGTATGTGCAATGGAAGGGAGGATATGCTGTCTTTGCAACTCTTCCCCCATTTCGATAGCTCCTTCCAATTCTGGCGCGATGCTCCAGCGTACAATATCCTGTGAGATATTTATAAAATGGTTATATTCTTTCGGACATGGTTTTTTAAGATAATTAGGGTCTTGTGCCCCACACTGGGAAGGTGAAAAATAAGGACCTTCAAGATGTAGACCTATAAATTTAGCACCTTTATTATTCAGAACTTTCGCTTTTTTATAAATAGTAAAAGTATTCATTAACTCTTCATCGGTGCAGGTCAGAGTTGTAGGCACCATAGCTGTTGTTCCATACTTCGCATGAACTTCCGCTATTCTTAGAAATGCCTCTACTGTTCCGTCCATGAAATCATGTCCGCCACCTCCATGAACATGCATATCGATAAAACCAGGAGATACATATTGTTGTTTGGCATCTATTATTTGGTCGTCCGGGTTTATCTCAAGCATTTTGTCGGCAAGGATTTGTTCGATCTTTCCGTTTTTGCAAATCAATGCCTTGCCCGTATCTATGCGATCAGGAAAGATGAGTTGTCCGTTTAGAATGATTAGTCTCTTCATTTTATATTGTTTGAGGTTTATTCATTTGTTTTTTATCTCCATGAAGTGATTTTGTGTCCTTTGACAGCAAAGAATACAAGATAAAGGAAGCAGGGGATTAATACCCAATAGCCGATACGTAAATCGTATATTTCAGCAAAGTGACCATAAACTAACGGAAGGATTGCATTTCCGCAGAGTCCCATGATTAACAGTGAGGAACCTGTTTTGGTAAACTTTCCCAGACCATGAATGGATAACGGCCAGATACCTGCATAAATCAGTGCATTTGGAAAACCTAATGCATTGAGAAAAAAGATGGAGGCATTGGCTTGATGGCCGAAAAGGGTTACATTGAAGTCGGCAAATACAACTCCGAATGAAAGGAATAGTCCTAGTACTGTACATATAATCAGTGCATTTTTCTGTGAGATATATTTAGGAATTACGATGATTCCCAATATATAACCGATCATCGTACATGCCAGAGTATATGAGGGAAATGCTTTTGCCTCCAATAGATCCATACCCATGGAATTAGCATAATTGATGATGGTATCAATGGCTATCACTTGTGTTCCTACGTGAAAGAAAATAGCCAATGCACCTAAAATAAGGTATGGAAAACCAAAAATGTTTTTCTGATTACTATGACTGCTTTCTTTGTCGTCTGTCGCATTTTGTTCATCCGTATTAATTTCGGGTAAGACAGAATATCGAATGACGATGCCTGCTAATAAAAGTAGTATTCCTAGTATCGTATACGGAACGATGACACGTTGTATCAGTTCGTCAAGCATAACACTTTGGGTCATTGTATCCAGTGTACCTGATTCTATCAGGGCAAAAAGTTCGCTGTCATCAGCTTTTAGAATCAATGCAGCGAAAATGAGAGGAGAGATAATTCCGGCAAACTTGTTACATATACCCATGATACTGATACGACGGGCAGCACTGTCAATCGGACCAATAATGGTTACGTACGGATTAGCTGCCGTTTGCAGGATTGCCAGACCTGTTCCTATGGAGAACAAACCGATCAGGAAAATTTCGAATTGTCGAGCTAAAGCGGCTGGAACAAATATGAAGGCTCCTAATGCAGTTAACATAAAGCCATACATGATTCCTCGTTTGAAGCCTACTTTCTTTAATAGTATCCCTGACGGAACAGCCATCACAAAATAGGCAATGTAGAAAGCAAATGCTACAAAGTAGGATTCGAAATGTGTAAGTTCGCAGGATATACGGAAATAAGGAATGAGTATGGAGTTGACCCAGGATACAAATCCAAAAATAAAGAACATTCCGGCTAGAATGGCTATTGAGATGTAGTAGGTCTTTTTTTCGTTTGATAGGTTCTTATTTTTCATAGTAACTGTGTTCTATTGAGTAATTATTTAAAGCAAAAGTATGCTTTCTTTGGTTTATGGATTGATGAAAAAGCGAAAAATCATATTCAAAAAACGTATTCTTATCAAGTATTATTTTATAAAATCATTCTGTAACTCTTTGTATATGCTTTTCATCTGCCAGACATCCATACTAATAAGAGTAGCATCTCTTCCCTGTGATTTTAGAGAAATCCCTACACTTTCTTTTTTGCCTGGATAAACTCGGGTTGTTACTACTTGTTTGTCATTAACAAAGATTTCAATAATACTTTTGTCTATAAATATATGTAACTTAAGCGTTTCGTTCGGCTTAAGATATACAGGAGCGAGTTCTGGTGCTCTGGATATTACATCCGGAAGTATAGAAGAGTGGGCGGTTTCAAGTGAAATCAAACTCCATCTTTGATTTTTCAGTGCAGGATTTGTTCTGACTAAGTCAACCCCTCTATCTTTGAAAAATTTGATAGAAGTAAATTCTTCTTTATCAGGTGAACGTAGAACATTCATTTCTATCATTGGCGAAGATTTTATATTGATCTCAGCTTTGATTTCAAGTGCATTTCCCTGTATGTTATCGATTATGATTTCTTTGTTTGCCGGTAGATGGGTCTTATCTATATGTTGATGGTGGGTGCGGAGTGATTTATAATCTCCATAAGGTTGTATGTTGATTGTGTCACATTTGTCTAATGTGAGTTTTCTCGGAAGTGTTGTAATACCTCTCCAGCCGGGAGATTTTTTGCCTGTATGCATGTTATGTATAACTATGACTCCTCCTTCGCCATCACTTGTTGCGCTTGGAGCATGTACTCCTCCGGGGAGAAAAGACATGAAGTTAAAACGTCCGTGAAATGTTGGATAAAAACAATGTTCTTCTTTATTGTAGTCTCCTAATAAATACTGGCTACCGGTTGTGTGGCTAAAAAATAAAAAGATATATCTGTTTCCTATTGGCCAAAAGTATGGACATGAAGCATCCTCTCCTGGTGGTAAGAAACATTCATTTTTCATGAAGTTATGTTCGTATTTCCAGATTTTTAAGTCTTGTGAAGAAAAAAGAGAAGTTGATCGCATCGCTTTGTTACCGGGACCTGTATTTGTCCGTCCTCCCGTCACGGCATAGTATATGCTGTCTTCTTTCCAAATGGCAGGGTCAAACACATAGTATGGCAGAGTCTCTCCTGATTTTACTCTTGGAATGGCCGGTGTTGCTACCTTTTTCCAGTTTAGTAATAACGGATCGCTGGATGTAGCCACAATATCTCCTAAGTCAACTCCATAATACATAGCTATGACTTTGTCTTTTTCGGCTAGGGTGGCACCGGAATAACACATGTTTTCCGGGCTGGGATATAAAGCTATGGGCAGATCTTTCCAGTGAATTAAATCATGACTGACCGCATGTCCCCAGTGTTGTCTAAAATCTTTAGAGGGCAAATATTGATAAAATAAATGCCAATTCCCCTGCCAATAGCATAAACCGTTAGGATCGTGTAAAATACTTTCTGGACTAGAAAAGTGATAGATTGGTCTGTAGGGATTGTTCTTCCATTCTTCCCGGCATTCGTTTAAATATTGTACGAAAGAATCTTTTTCTAGTTCTCTTAATTGATCTTTAAGATTGCTGGAAAAGTTTTTTTGTAATATCTTTGATTTGGGATAAGATGCCTGTTGAGCATAACATCCTATTGCAAGGAATGTCGTACAAAATAGAAACGTGTAAATATTAACTCTGCTCATTTTTTTGATTGTTGATTTTATCTAACTGGTTCTCCGGTCTCTTTAGGGGTAAAAGGATCTGAATAGTAGATATGATCTTTCTTATATAAATCAAATTGTTTTTTTAGACGTATATTGAAAGAATTGATATTCTTATTCATTTCCTTTGTCCATGCATTTTCTGCTAGTGCTGCTATCCGAGGAAATAGCATATAATCGAGTCTGTCCTCTGTTTCAATACGCTCTGTCCATAGATTAGCTTGTATTCCTAGTATGTTACAATTTTTAGGATATTTGACTGGTATATCTTGTGGACTGAAAGAATATACTTTTTGATAAGAGTTGCATGAAAATTTTCTCCAGTCAACTCCATGTACTTGTAAAGTGTCTTGTGCATAATCAAGATACATTGGTAATCGTGGACATAATACAATATTAAATTTTCTATCTAATGATTTCTGGAGTTGTTCAGGTCTATTCTGTCTCCAGAAAAATACGATGGTATGTTCAGGAGATAATTGGGAATCAGCTACTTCGTCCCAAGCTGCAACTTTGTTATGAATAAGCAGAAGAGAATCAGCCATCCTTTGGAAAAAGTAATTTTCTACGTCTTTTAAATTCTTCATTTTTTCATGTTTCATCAAGTCTTGGATATCCTTGTTAGTATTCCAATCCTGATTGCCATAATGTACTTCATCTCCTCCAAGGTGGATTACTTGCGAGGGGAACAGCGCATCTACTTCTTTTAGGATGTCCGTTAAATAAGTGTATACGGAATCTTTCCCGGGGTTAAAGGTATATCCAGGATATTTAGGAGAACCGCCACCGCTAAATTCTGGATATGCTTTAGAAGCAGCAGATGCATGTCCCGGCATATCGATTTCAGGTATAATGTGGATGTTTCGTTCTAGAGCATAAGTTACGATTTCTTTTATTTCTTCTTGTGTGTAGAATTGAGCAGGAGTGTATTCTTCTCCATAATTGCCGATTCCTCCAATGAGAGCTAGTTTGGGATATTTTTTTATTTCTATTCTCCAACCTTGGGAGTCGGTTAGATGCCAATGGAACCTATTTAGTTTATAAAGGGCCATCCAGTTTAAAATCTGTTTTACTTTTTTCATTCCCCAGAAATGACGGGCTTCATCTAACATAAAACCTCTCCAGGCATATAAAGGGCTGTCCTCTATTTCCCAGCATTCGATAGGTACAAGGGTGTTTTGTAACGTGGATAATCTGGTTAATTGAACTAAAGACATGACACCATTTATCATTCCGCTTGGTTGTCCAGCAGTAATAGTTATGTCTTTGGTGTGCATTTTTAAAGAATATCCTTCTGATTTGAATTTATAGTCTTTCTTAAGTTTAATAACATTGTATACAATATTTGAATCTAGAGTTGCTTTATCAGGAAGTGTACTTACAGCGATTGAAGTATATCGGAGAAGCTCTTTCTGTAAAAGGTAAGCTTGGGATTCAAACTCTTCGGTATATACAATAACACATCTGCTTGATAGTTGGAATGTTTCATTTATCCTGCTACTGCTTTGTGGATATGGAATTAGAGGACAAGTATTCTGCCCACGTATGATGGTAGTATTTAATATGTTTCCAATGAAAAATAATATTAGAAGAATTTTATTCATGTTTTTGTCGGATAAGATGAACAATATTACAGTTTAATATAAATAAATTAAGATTCCATTTATATTAACTGTAATTAAAGAATGTTCTGTTATTTCGTCTCTGTTAAACTGATGTCATCCAGATTAACTAATGTTTCAGTGTTTTTTGTGCACTGTCTATCTCAGGTACTATGTTGAAAAATATGGCACATTTTTCAAAACTCTTACCTGGATTTTTCTGGATGATATCGGGAAGATCAAAAGTAATATTATATTCTTTCCAACCTTCTGTTTTCTCTAACGTGATAACTTCTTCATATGTATAGTCTGTATTTACGTTTGCTTCTGTTGAGGACACAATTCCCACGACTATTTTTTCTGCATGGTTTATATTTGCAGCAACATCTGTTGTACCCCAAACAAGATTTGGACGATAATAGAAAAATTGTAGTTTGTATTTTTTGCTATCGTCTAGGGATAAACGTTGTGCAACTCCCTGGAGGTGTTCTAAATTATTGGCATGACTACTGTATTTGGCAGCATCCGCATTGGCTGCTATATAAATGACTACGGATTTATTACCAGAATGTGAGATTGGAGTTCCACCACCTGTATAGGCAATGGACATATCATCAATATAGGTAAACCAGAACCATGAATTGTTGTTGCATCTATGGAACCAGACATTATCAGGAACAGTAACGGTGCCATCTACAGTAGGAAATGTTTTTTGTGCTGTAGTATCAAAGAAACCACTAAGCCTTAGGGGGCGGACAAGACTATTCGTATGTACGACAGGCAATGTGGAGGATGGTTCTATACTATCTTCAAATCCGCCATTTGTAATTAGGTTATCAGTAGTAGGCTTTTCTTCTTCGGGTAATGTCTTGTCGATAATATTTTTATGATTTTCATAGAAAGTTTTTGTAGCCTTCATGAGACCTAAGTCTTCACTATATTCAATAGGGTCATTTTTTTGGCAATTACCGATAATGACAATACCATCACATCTTCGGTACAAATATTCAAGAGCATTCAACCAGGTAGCTTCCTTGATTGGCTTGTATGCATCGGCAAAAGCTTCATAGTCTTCTGGTATAGTTCCTGTCTTGTTGAAATAATTAGTCATGATACAGGCGAATATTTTCTTGTTTGGATTATTCCATTTAGCTTCTTCCAGAACTGCGGAGCAATCTTGTTTCCAGGTATCCAAATCGTCATTGATGATTGTAACTTCAGGATATAATACATCCGCATATTCCCTGATTCCTCTCATGGGTTCTACCGCGTATCTCTGCCATGAGTCATTTCTTTGAAAATCAGATTGAGTATAGTTGGTGACTCTGAGAGAGGTGAGGCTTGTGGGACCAACGCCACGATACCCGATTGTTACTTTTGAGTTGTTATCTTTGAATGTGCTATATACAGTTTGGAAACGTGACATCATTGCACTATTATCTGTAGAACGGTCCGCATGCCATGTACTGATAGATATACAAACTGGATGTGTAGCATCAGTTGCTAAATTCTTGATCTTGTCGATGACAGGAGGATATACACTGCCTTGCTTTTCTGTTTCGGAAACATTAGCTTCACTGATTACTGATATGGGTTGTATACCATAGCTTAATAGATTTGAAGGAGTATTCTGGAAATTTAATGAACCATATACATAGAATTCTGTAGGCTCTGATCCGCCATCATCGCCACCGCCTATCGGCTTGTCTAATTTTATGTTAGCTTTGTGCCGTTCGATAAATGTTTTTGTAGCACTATACATTGCCTGGACTTTTGTGTCATTCCACGCAACGTCAGTTTCACCATCTTCACCTTTTCCATTCGACCATATCACTGCTCCATCTAAATATGTATAACATCCTTCCAGTATCTTATCCCATTTTTCAGCAGGAATGAATTTCATATAGTCAGGATTATTTTTGAGATTATAATATTGCGGCCAGATATATCCGATAATCTTTTTATCAGGAAATTTTTCTTTGATATATTCTACTGTCGTTTTTAAATCTTTCAGCCACTGATCTACGTCCGGAGTCATTATATATAATGAGGGATAAAGAACATCTGAAACTTCACCGGCAGAGAGCCTTCTTTCGCTCTTTTTCTTCCATAATTTAATAATCTCTTCTTCTGGTTCAGTTCTATTATATCTGAAAACGTTTAAATCGCTCACAGGTATACCATAATTACCGACAGTACAACTGGGAATTTCTTTTTTAAAAGCGTCAAATACGGTTTTCAATCCGGTTTTAATTTCTTCATCGGTCTTGTTTGAATACCAAGCTTCAATATCAGTGCTGACAGTTTGATAGTTGGATGTTTTTGTGATACTGATTTGAGTAGCAACTTTATCCATATCAATCTCTTCATTAGTTAACAAGAAAGCTTCATAAATTAAGCGTATGTTAGAGATCATATCCGATGTAAGATCCGGTTTATTCTTATAACTCATCGCATCGTAAACAACAAATTCTTTTGTTTCCGGAGTAGGTTCAATTTCCTCTTCTAAATAAGGAGGACGAATGGTGTCGTCACTACATGCAGTAATGAACAGCATGGTAGTGAATAGTAACATGGTCAACCATTTAATCTCTGATGTTTTCATATAGTTCTTGATTTTGTGATAAATTACTTAATAGCCAGGGTTGTTTTTCCAACCTCTGAGTTCGCATTGTCTTACAGGTATCGGGAAAAGATAATTCTCTTTATTAGCGTTTAATCTCGCTCCAATTGCTGCATTCTTGCCTATAGCCTCGTCTACTTTTTCTGTTCTTACCAATTGGAACCATCTTTTGAATTCAAATACATTTTCCCAGCCAAATTCATCGAATACCGCATCTGCAAATTTTTCTGGTGTTAAACCTGCATATTGATGACTTTGATCTCCAAATGCCCTGTCTCTGACTCTATTTAAACATTTATATGCAAGAGTGTTGGGGGAACCCTCTGCTTTATTGCTGGCTTCGGCATAAATTAGCAATACGTCTGCAAATCTGTAAATAGGAGTGAGACCTTCTGAAAGTGAACTACGTGTAGAGGTGTTTCCATCAATACCGTATGTTCCACAGCCTCCATAGTTCCTGTATTTCCGGATAAAAGGTGCGCCTATATCAAAGTCTTCCCAGTCAATCCGATTTCCTTTAGTATCCACGGTTGATGTAATATAGCAGAATTCTTTTCTTTTGTCATTAGGGAAGTTTTTGAAGAATACAGGATCACCTACATAGTCATACCAGCCATTTTCTTCTTTTCCAAGATAGGATATGCCATATTGGCTTGGTAAATAAGATAGTGAATGCTGTAGTGCGAATATATGTTCAGTTTTATCCGTCTTTTTAGTGTTCATCCAAAGATCTTTATATTCACCGACCAGATCGTAAGGTCCATTTTCTATGATATCTTTTGCAGTTTTAGCAGCTTCTGCATAATAATTCTCTTCTTTTAATGGCCATCCAGCCATGGTTATATATACGTCACTAAGCAAAGTCTTGGCAGCCCAGGTGGTTGGAGCCTGATTGTTATTGTCACGGCTTTGTAATGGTAGCAGGTTGATTGCATTACTTAAATCAGGAAGAATTATTCTTTCATAGATGTCTTTCACCGGTTTACGTGGCATATTACTACTCCCATCTATGTCTGTACTTGAGTTAGGGTCTGTAATAGCAGGAGCATCTCCCCAATATCTTACGATATAGAAATAGGATAAGGCTCTGAAGAAATAGGCTTCTCCTAAATACTTATTACTTATTTGGGTGTCGAGATTTTCGTTTTCATTGATTAGATATATTATATTATTTGCAGAGTATATTGTTTGATAAAAATATTTCCATAAATTTAGCACATCTGCATTATCTATTGGAACTTTTAGTTGATCGTCCAAAACATTCCTGACTTTGTCCAAAGCACCTGAAGTCATATCGTCACCAGCCAATGCGAGTGATGCCAACCGGCAGTTAAAGCCGAAATTTTCTCCCCATAAATCTTTGTAAAGCCCATTGGTCATGCTTTCAAGAGTTTGTTCTGTCAACTCGATGGTGGCAGGCGTTAATTTGCTTTGCGGTTCTTGCAATAAGTCTACGCAAGAAGCTAAAGAAAAACTTGTCAGAAGTATGAATATATATTTTTTCATTGTATTCTTGTATTTAGAATGAAACATTTAAGCCAAGTAGATATTCTCTTTGACTGGGATAAGTTCCCATATCAAGTCCGGGGCGTAGAGGGTTACTTATTGACAATTCAGGATCGTTTCCGGAATATTTAGTGATTGTACAAACATTCTTTATCGAAAAATATACTCTCGCTGCACTTAGATTTATTTTTGATAATAAACCTTTGGAGAAATTATAACCTAAAGTAATGCTTTTCAATTTTACAAAATCTCCTTTTTCTACAAATGTAGATGATGCTACCGTTTCAGGGCTTGTTATAGCGTCCCGGTCCTTACCGAATCCGGCTATAATTGCATTCTCATTTTTGCCTGCAATCCAGCGTTCGGCTAATTCGGGGAATGGAGATAAGGAACTTGTAAGTCTGGCTCTTGGGTAATTGTAAATATCAAATCCATGAAAACCGATTAAGAAAATATTTAAGTCAAAGTTTTTATAGGTAAATGAATTATTCATTCCCCAATTGAATTTGGGTTGCCCGTTACCGATAATGACATAATCATCTGCATCTATAGTTCCACTATCGTTTTGATCGACATATTTGTAAGAGCCGGGTCTTACTGTAGGAGAAGTTGGTTTTTTAATATCAGGGTTATTATACTCTTCGGTACTCCACACTCCCGTGGATTGAAGGCCGTAGATTGCACCGATCGGTTCTCCTACAAAGTAACGATAGAATGAATTTCCCCATCCTGTGCCTATTTCCATGAAATCCGAATCTATATCTCCTAATTTTTCAATTTTAGCTTTATTATGAGCCAATGAAATGTCTGCTTTCCAATAGAAGTCTTTTGCTGTAATCGGAGTAATTCCCAAAGTAATTTCAAACCCCTTGTTGCTGATTTCAGCAGCATTTCTTAGTCCGGATGATAAACCTGTATCTGCCGGGAGAACTACAGTATTAATGGCATCTTTTGTTTTTTTGTCGTAATAATCGAATGTGAATGAAATTCTGCCATTTAGAAAAGCTGCATCAACCCCATAGTTGTGTTGATGTGTTTTTTCCCATTTTAATATAGGATTACCTGGGACAAGCGTATAAGCTATTTGGCCATTCCCTATTGTTGCATCATATTGTGTATATGCCGAATAAGCTGCTACTGCCTGATTTCCGGAAACTCCGTATCCGTATCTTAGTTTCAATTGGTCTAAAGAATTAATATTTTTAAGGAATGATTCTTCTTTTAGATTCCAAGCCAGACTGAAAGAAGGAAAGTTATCCCATCTATGGTCGTAAGACAACAAGGAAGAACCGTCTCTTCTGAATGTTACTGTGGCCATATAGCGGTTCATTAAGACATAGTTGATTCGTCCGAAATATGATATGGCTGTTGTCTTGCTAACCTCATTGTCTTCTAGTTTGCTGGTTTCTGCCAACATCATATTTTTCCAGCCGATGCTTTCGGAAGTTAATCCTTCTGCAGTCTGCCTCATGATGTATGAACGTGATAGGCTTTCTTCTACACCAATAGTAGCGTTGATACGATTATTCTTGTTTAGTTCCTTTGTATAGTTAAGTGTATTTGTCATGCGCCACCCCCATGAATTTGCATCATAATATGTAGCTAATGATTTTCCTTTTAGGAATCCATTCATACTTTGTTTGCTGCTTGTGGTTCCATAAAAACGGTTTCCTATATTTATTTGCTGTTCATTTCTGAATGTTAATCCGGGAATAATTTCATAACTGATATATGCCTGTAACCAGTTATTAAAAGTCATATCCTCGTTGTTATTCCTTTTTTGTTCATCAATGAAACCTATTGGATTGTAAATACCGGTATTGTCGATAGTTCCTTGGGTGAGGTTTCCTTCTTTATCATACGGAAGTACAGTTTGCGGAAATTGTTGTGCCAAAGTGAGTAGACTGTATTGTCCGGAGAAGTTATTTCCTGCAGCACTATTAATCATTCCATAAAAATTAGCTCCAAATTTTAGTTTTTTAGTGATATTAGCATCCACTTTTAAACGATAGTTCCATCTGTCATTTGTGGAATGGCCGGCAATTCCTTTATTATGAATATATTGAGTGGAAAATAAGAAGCTCATTTTATCATTTCCTCCTTTGATGCTGATGTCATGAGAATGGCTGATGGCGTAATCATTGATGATATTTCCCATATAATCATAAGTATCATATCCATTGGTGAAATTAGTGATTTGTCTTTCTGTATATAGGTCTTTACCATAATATGCCTGATTCCAATCATTGGCCATACGGGCGAACTCATTTACGGGCATGATGGAAGGTTTGTCGGCTGGTGTTCCGGCAACAACATAACCATTGTAGTCTACTGATAATTTGCCCTCTTTAGGAGACTTTGTTGTAATCAAGATGACACCGTTGGCTCCTCTTGAACCATATATTGCTGTTGATGAGGCATCTTTTAGTACTTCAATAGATTTTATATCAGCGGGATTTATGGCACTGAGGTTACCACCAGGAAAACCATCGATAACGACTAGTGGGCCACCGTCTGCTTTTATGGAGTTTACACCGCGGACACGTAGCGTAGGGACAGCACCTGCTGCTCCGGATGAGTTTACAATACTAAGCCCGGCAATGCGTCCTTGGAGCAAATCGGCTACTTGGGCCGCAGGCATTTTTTTTAAAGTCTCAGCTGCATTAATGGAAGATATAGCTCCGGTTAAGTCGGACTTTCGTTGTACCCCATAGCCAACCACTACGACTTCATCTAAATTACTAGTTTCTTCATTCATCTTTACATTGATGACATTTCGACCTTGTATTTTAATTAGTTGTTCTTCATAGCCAATATATGAGAATCTTAGTGTTGCATTTGTGGAACTTATATTGAGAGAGTAGGTACCATTCATATCTGTGATGGTCCCATTTGATGTTCCGGTTTCCAAGATACTAACTCCAATAAGAGGGTTTCCCTGAACATCTTGTACGCTTCCTGTTATTTGCTTTCTACTCTGGGAATAAACAAAGGGAGTAAAAAGGAAAAAGAACATAAAGATGCATATCGGTAAAGATTTTATTCGTGATGCATCTCGCAGAATTTTGCTTTTCAATAGTTTCATTTTCATTTTGTATTAAATTTGGTATTGCAGTTTATTGATTGGATATCCTAATAGTGCAAATATAGCCTGATATATCAAGGTATCGATTTGATTTTACGCAGACTAGTCCTCAAAAAACGTAAGTTTAATCTACTGTATTCTTCATTTCTTTTATGAATTTTAAACTTTCTTGCCATATTGCTGTATTCGTGTCAGGTAGATTGTTGTTTATATCATGTATTATTATACCGTTACACCATTGTTGGGCGGTTTTCAATGCAGTTTTCCATTCCGTTGCTTTTATTGTATAATTGTTATTAAGCGAGGTGGTTGGCAAATATACATATATTGGTTTTCCTTCAGATTTGAATTGTGCTTCTTTTATAGTAATGTATAATTCTTTCTTCCAAGTGATTGTGTCATTATCAACGATAGGGGCATTTATGATAATGGCATCTGTGAATTTTTCCGGCTCTTGCGGAGAATTCATTGTATTTATTGCCCAACTTCCCATGTTGACATGCATATTTGAATTATGAAGCCTTAGTTTACCTAAACTTGTGGAGGATATTTGCCATATTTGATTACCATTGTCTTTTTTTAACAATTTGTAAATTTCTTGATAATCTAATGTATCACTCTTTTTATTAATCGGTGCAATACATATAGGCGTATTGGAGGATTTTGGAGTTTGTATGGCAAATTGTTTCACTTTGTCTACATCAAGAACAAAAGTTTCATTGGTACAGTTTCCCAAATCTTTTTCATTAATCATTTGTATCGTCTGAACTCCATATTGGGCTAATTGGGGGTGATTTGTGTTTAAATATATATTGAATTCTTGTGGAGTAGAAGTCAATATGGACAAGTTTTCTTTTTCAGGAAACACAATCTGTCTTTTGTGGGAATGGATAAAATGTTTTGTTACTTCCCAGATTTGTTGAACCCGAAGATCCTCCCAGAATACTGATTGATCATTTTCATCTGTTCTACTTGACCATATGATACTTCCATCACAATATGTATAAGTAGCCTCTAGCATTTGTTTCCAAATGTGGGGGGGAATGAATTGTTTATAATATGGACTATCTTTTTTATCATAGTATTGGGGCCAAATATATGCTATAATTTTTTTATTGGGGTAGTGCTTTTTTATTTCTTTTACTGTTATTTGTAGATCTTTTATCCAAGATTCGATATTAGGCTCGGCAATGTAAAGAGAGGGTTGAGCTACATCTGCATATTTGAGTGCAGCCCAACGTTTTTTATTGCTTTTTCGCCAAGTCATCAATATACTATCTTCTGACATTTTGGGATGGTAGTATCGGTGTACACATAAGGCTGTAGGAGCGGCTCCATAGTTGCCGATTGTTATGTTTGGTGAAATATTTTGTCTAAAGTAACTAAATAATGTGTCGAATCTTTGTTCTATTTCCTGGTCTGTAAGTGAAGGCTCGTAATACCATTGTTCTATATCCGTTGAAATCATAGTTCTCGGAAATAAGGATGCAAGTTTGGCTTGTTTCTCGATTTTGTTGAAGTCAAGTATGACTTTTGAAGGATGATCGGAGTGTTTTTTTGTCAAGGTTACTTCATACATTAGATAAACAGGCTGAAGACCATAGTAACTTAAGTCTGGTTTGCCGATGTATGACATAGCATCATAAATGAGAAATTGTTTTATTTCCTGTTCCTTATTACTACAATATGCTGTGGAAATATAGCATAAAGTGAGAGAGAGCAAAATGAATCGATTGATAGTGGCTCTGCAATTAATTTTTGAGTTTTTCATAAGATATTTTTTATTATGTAATGTTTTTTGTCAACTAGTGGAACATAAATACCACTCGAAGAAATTGTAAAGGATTTCATTTGATTCGGGATCAGGATCATGTTTCGCTCTATTGGTCATCGCTACTCTGTTTTCATACCCTAGAATTCGATTAATGAGTATTGTATGATTTAGAGGTATCCATCTTTCAGGTCCGTCAGAGAAGCCTCCGGAAACAAGAAAAGGGCGGGGAGCCATAAGTGCATGAATTTCATGTAAATCATGCCCATTTTTACGTAACTGCGAATAAATTCCTTTTGCTTTAGTATATCCGTTTTTGTTCCAGGTATCTTTCCAGGGCGGAGGGTAATAGCCAAGATACCAAGGTTCCCAATAGTTGATGTATCCCCTTTTGGTTTCATCAAAAACAATACCCGGATCACTCCATGCAGCGCATGCAAATTTGTCATAGAGGCAAGATGCAAACATTGCCCATTTCCCTCCATATGAATGTCCGACAATGCCAATTTTAGTAGAGTCTACATCAGGAACTTTGGCTAATGCTTCCCATGCATTGGCAGCTGCATAGGCTAATGCTGATAGAGGTTGTAGAGAAGCATTATTGATCGTCGGATAATATATGGAGTATGTTTTTTCTTTCGTTGTTTGGGTTGTTCCTAATGACAGGGTGATAAATCCTCTTTTAGTAAGTTGATAAGCGAAGTCACGATTAGGTTTTCCACCGATTCCAATGGCAGTTTCAGGTTCATAAAAAACAGAAATAATAGCAGGCTTCTTCCCTCTCTTATCAGGGATTAGTAAATACCCTTCTGTTTGTTCATTAGGAACCCAATAGAAGCGGACACGATATTGATAGAAGTTCTCACGTTTAAGCGTATCTAATATTTCAAATTTTTGATTTTTAATTATAGGAGGCCATTTCCCCATTAAATTCATCCATGTATCTTTTATTTTTTTTCGTTTTTTATTCCAATCATTTACATTCTTGATAGTGTCTCCATTATTCAGTAACAGAGGGGAACGATAATTTCCATAATTATCTTTATATATCACTGGCGGATTGAAATAATCTTTTATTTTATTCCATGCTTTTGTATTATATTGCAGTGAATTAGTTTGTTTATTCTCTATACAACTAGCTGTGCAGAACCCTATGCAGATAATTATATAGTATATAAAAAACTGTTTGGAAAATCCGAACTTTATTGTTAGCTGCGCTTTCCTTTTGCTGTGTTTTTGAATGGTATTTGACATTTTAGAATATATTTATTTAAGGATATAACAAAGATTGGGTATAGCTAATACATTCTTCGTTAAATTGAGAGAGTATTAACTTTTATGACAAAAGTAGGTTGTTTCTATAATAGTTTTTATAGTAAAAACGAAAAGTACTATTCAAAAAACGAAGATTAAATATGACTAGTCTTCTTTTGGCGATATTCAAGAGGTGAACAACCTTTATATTTTTTAAAGACGCGCGAGATATTATTATAATCTTTGAACCCTACCTCTATTGCCAAATCAGCTAAAGACCGATCTGTCGTGAGCAATAAATCCGCCAGATGGTTACAACGGCAATTCAGAATATATTGATATATAGAGGTATTCATCGCATTCTTGAATTTCACCTCAAAGTTTCTGCGCGATAACGGAATGTTGGCAAGCAAAGATTCTATCGTCAGGTCGGAGCTGTAATGTGAATCTATATATTTCACCACTTCGAGAATATAAGGGTCTTTGATATTGTGTTTCTCCGTCGATTGGCGTAGTTCGATGCGGATGGGGTTGATAACAATATTGAAAGTGCCTCATGTTCTTTCTTTATTTGTTGGTGGATGAGTCTGCCGATAGAATAGCCTCCTCTTTCTACTTCCAGCTCTATGGATGAAATGGGTGGGTCGGAAATATTACACATCAGTTCGTCGTTATCTACACCCAATAGAGCGATTTCTTCGGGGATATGAATGTTGTTCATCCGGCAAGTTTCAGAAATGAACAGGGCGTGCGCATCATCACAACAAAATAGAGCGACTGGCTTGGGGAGTTGCTGTAACCATTGGCTGACTTCCATCCTTATCTCATCTTCCTGTTTATCAGATTCGAAACTGAAAAATTCGCCTCCGATACGTTTCACTTCCTGCCGATACCCTTCGCAGCGTTCGTCAGACCAAACCACCCCTTTAACGCCGAAATAAGCAAAATTGCGAAACATTCTTTTGGCAAAAAACTGGGCTGCCATTCTTCCCGTTCCTTTATAATCACCTGTCAGATTAGAGTAAGTGACGCTCCGGTGATGGTAGTTTTGTAGTACTACTGGAATATTCAGCTCCTTCTGCAAATCGATCGTATCGTTATTCCACTGACCGATAATGGCGTCGGCTTTCCATTCTTTCGCCCATTTCAGAATGCCTTGTTCGCCATGCATTGTGCTATAATAAGAAGGTAGTCGGTAAAAGAGCCAGGGGCCGTTTTCTTTGGAGTATTGGACAAGTCCCCGTAGCAGTTTCCTGTCAAATTCGCTTGAATAGTCTATCAATAGAAGAATCTTAATCATAGTTCTATGTTTTTCTTTAGTATAATGTAGGGATGCACAAATATAGAAGAATTCTTTTGTTCTCTCGCAATAAAGACTTAATTTTGTTGCAGCCAACACTTATCTGACACCCGGGTCTCATGAGCACTGACACCCGGGTGTTGGTATGCTTGACACCCGGGTCTCAATGGTGTTGACACCCGGGTGTCAGATAGAACGCGAGTATAAACGAAAAAAGAAAGGAGCGTAAGATTATGTCTATCCCTTATGTAGTGAGAAAGAAAGCGGATTTATCATCCGGAGAACGGAAAGAGTTATGGTATGGTGTACCTAGTAAAATGCAGCGAAGAGGAGGAGTGAAAAATAAAGAACTTGCAGTACGGATGGCAAAGACAACAGGCTTTCATCGTGGGCAGATAGAAGGAATCCTGTCGGAGTTGGTTGAAAGTATTCAAGACCTGCTTTCCTCCGGTCATTCGGTGACCATTGAGGGATTGGGAACCTTTCAAACGGCACTGACCAGTCAGGGATGTGTGCTGCCCGAACAGGTAACGCCGGGGAAAGTTGCTATTTCACGCGTATATTTTGTGGCAAACTCAAAATTCAGTAGGGAACTGAAGAAGACAAAGTGTACCCGCATACCTTTTAAATATTATATGCCCGAAAGTATGCTAACGAAAAATATGAAGAAAGCAGACCGGGAACTGGAACAAACAGAATACGACATAGAAGAGCCGGAAATCGACGAATAGTTGAATAAAAAGCAATATTGTCTTGTTAATTGAACAGAATTAGATTATATTTGTTCAGTGGTTAGAACAATATCTTGAAATATGATTAGAAGAGAAATACTAAAAGAAGTTCTATTAGATAATAGAAATGAGGTGGTCAAACATCAAGTTATACCTCGTAGCTTTCAGTTTGAAGAGTTTGGAAATTATGTATTTGTAGGTATCCGGCGAGCAGGAAAATCATTTTTACTTTATCAACGGATACAGGAACTTTTGCATAATGGGCATACTTGGAATGAAATGCTATATGTGAACTTTGAAGATGAACGTTTGATTGGAATGACGGCGGCAGATTTAAATCTCATACTGGAAGTACATGCCGAGATGTCAACAGACAGGCCGATGCTTTTCTTGGATGAAATTCAGAATATTGATGGTTGGGACAAGTTTGTTCGGCGATTGGCTGATAATAAATATAGGGCTTATGTGACAGGAAGCAATGCTAAAATGCTTAGTCAGGATGTAGCTACCACTTTGGGGGGACGATACATTACAGTACATGTATACCCTTATGATTTTAAAGAGTTTCTTTATGCTAATGGGGTTGAAGTTACAGAGAATTCTTTGTTTGCAACAGAGAGCCGGGCAGAAATAAAGCGTATATTCAATGATTATTTTCGTTCCGGTGGTTTTCCGGAAGGGGCATCGCTTGCCGCAAAACGGGATTATCTGACAAGTGTTTACCAAAAGATATATTTAGGAGATATTGCTGCAAGACATTCCATCGAAAATACTTTTGCTTTACGCATCCTTTTTCGCAAATTGGCCGAAAGTATAAAGCAACCGGTTTCGTTTACTCGTATAACTAATATTGTAGCTTCAACCGGAGTGAAAATATCGAAGAATACTGTCATTAACTACATGGAATATGCCAAAGATGCTTGCTTGCTGATTCCTATACAAAATATTGCGGATAAATTGGTGGAGCGTGAAACTAATCCGAAATATTATTTTGCGGATAATGGCATTCTCAATTTGCTTCTTTTGGATGCTGATACCTCGTTGCTTGAGAATTTGGTTGCTGTGACACTATTGCGGCGTTATGGGACGGACGATGCTGTATTCTTTTATAATAGAAATGTAGAGGTTGATTTTTATTTGCCTGATACAGGAGTGGCTATACAGGTCTGTTATACCATGAATCTCTCTGATGAGACTTTCCAACGGGAAGTTCAGGCATTAGTAAAATTGAATAAGGTATTTGAATGTCGGCAGTTATTGATAATAACGTATGACGATGAAGAACGGATTGAGTTGGAAAAATGTGCGATTGAGGTAATACCGGTTTGGAAGTGGTTGTTGGGTAAATAAGATAAATTAATACCCTCCCTGTCTTATTTATGAGATAAATCCCTATCTTTGTGGCACTTTTTACGAAAAAAGCAAATTCAAATTAATAGATATAGAAAAGAAAATGGCACAAGAAGACGTTTTTAAGAAGCTTGTATCGCATTGCAAAGAGTATGGTTTCGTATTCCCTTCGAGCGATATCTACGACGGACTAGGCGCTGTGTATGACTACGGTCAGATGGGCGTTGAATTGAAAAATAACATCAAGAAATACTGGTGGGACAGCATGGTGCTGTTGCACGAGAACATTGTCGGTATCGACTCTGCCATCTTTATGCATCCTACTATCTGGAAGGCTTCCGGACACGTAGACGCATTCAATGACCCTTTGATTGACAATAAAGACTCTAAGAAACGTTATCGTGCTGACGTGTTGATCGAAGATCAGCTGGCTAAGTATGACGATAAAATCAATAAAGAAGTAGCGAAAGCTGCCAAGAGATTCGGCGAATCTTTTGATGAGGCTCAATTCCGTTCTACCAACGGACGTGTATTGGAGCATCAGGCAAAACGCGACGCACTTCACACTCGCTTTGCTAAAGCTCTGAACGACGGTAATCTGGAAGAATTGCGTCAGATCATTATTGATGAAGAAATCGTATGCCCGATCTCCGGTACAAAGAACTGGACAGAAGTTCGTCAGTTCAATCTGATGTTCTCTACTGAAATGGGTTCTACTTCCGAAGGAGCAATGAAGATTTATCTTCGTCCGGAAACTGCACAAGGTATTTTTGTAAACTACCTCAATGTACAGAAGACGGGTCGTATGAAAGTTCCTTTCGGTATCGCACAGATTGGTAAGGCTTTCCGTAACGAGATCGTTGCCCGTCAGTTCATCTTCCGTATGCGTGAGTTCGAACAGATGGAAATGCAGTTCTTTGTAAAACCGGGAACTGAACTTGACTGGTTCAAGAAATGGAAAGAAATCCGTCTGAAATGGCATAAAGCTCTTGGATTCGGCGATGCAAGCTATCGTTATCACGATCACGATAAACTGGCTCACTACGCAAATGCCGCTACTGATATCGAATTCCTGATGCCGTTCGGATTCAAAGAAGTGGAAGGTATTCACTCTCGTACTAACTTCGACTTGTCTCAACATGAGAAGTTCTCCGGCAAGAGCATCAAATACTTCGATCCGGAACTGAACGAGTCTTATACTCCGTACGTAATCGAAACTTCTATCGGTGTTGACCGTATGTTCCTTAGCATCATGAGCGCATCTTATTGCGAAGAGCAATTGGAAAATGGTGAAAGCCGTGTGGTTCTGAAATTACCTGCTGCTTTGGCTCCGGTGAAACTGGCGGTTATGCCGTTGGTAAAGAAAGACGGTCTGCCTGAAAAAGCCCGCGAGGTTATTGACAGCCTGAAGTTCCACTTCCATTGCCAATATGACGAAAAGGATAGTATCGGTAAGCGTTATCGCCGTCAGGATGCTATTGGTACTCCGTACTGTGTAACAGTCGATCATCAGACATTAGAAGATAACTGCGTGACATTGCGTAACCGCGATACCATGCAACAAGAGCGTGTAGCTATCTCTGAACTGAATAACATCATCGCAGACAGAGTAAGCATCACTTCTCTATTGAAAACTTTACAATAAACCTTTAACGAATGAGTAAAAAGATCTATTTATTCTCCTTAGTATTGTTGGCTCTTGCATTCACTGCTTGCAGTGAGACGGAAGAGACTAGCCGTTACGATAATTGGCAGGCACGTGGTGTAGCTTTTATTGATTCAATAGCTAATGTTTATAACAGCCCAGAAAATCAGGCTTTGGCTAATGATGATCCGGAGAAACTTCATGCTTTTCCAGATCCGACGAATAATCAGACTATATATGTAAAGAAGATAAAAAAGGGGGAGGGTACAGAATCTCCTAAATATACTTCTACAGTAAGTGCACATTACCGTATGTTTTATTTCAATGGAGATGTAGTTCAGCAGACTTATACAGGAACAGAACCGACAGAGTTTGATTCTCCGGCTATCTTTGTCCTAAGTTCTCCTGACCCTAATGTTGGGAAGGTAATTTCGGGATGGGCTTACACGCTGATTCATATGGTGGCTGGTGATTTTTGGACTTTGTATATTCCTTATCAAAGTGGGTACGGTTCTGGTACTGGTAACGATGGCTCTTTGCAGCCTTATTCTGCATTAGTATATAATGTTAGATTGGAAAAGATCGTAGAGAAGTAATTCTATAACAATATAATAAATGTAAATATAGGTGTTGCGTCTAAACGATACAACACCTATATTCTTTGTAAAAAAATGGTAGTCTAGGTTTTATTTCTTTTTACCAAAGAGTATGTGCTATATTTAGAATATTTTTATATTATAAATAGTATTTCTATCAACTATCATTGCTCCTCTATAATCTTCACCTGTATTTAGTTTGCGACTAGTTGTTGTACCTGTTGGAGGTAGTCCTCCTGTATTTTTTTTAGCTCGATGCATCCATAGGGTTGCAGTATTCGCATTTTTTCCGTTTTCATCATCAATAAATAATTGATGAGGTAGCACGGGACCTTGCTCTGGTTTGCTTAATACTCCGAAGCCAGTTAAGGTATATGTTGGATTATTGCTAAATCTCCAATAAAATTCAGTGTTTTTATCGAATCTAGAGATCCAGTAGACGTTAATCCACCATTGTTTACTATGTGATTTTTATTGTTATGATCTTCATTATCATGGTGTCTTAATACAACGTCTACATCCCCTTCTTCTGGAGTCCATGTGTAATTATGTAAAAGTAAAGCCCCACCTTCATAATTTCCTACTGGTACTAAGCAGAAATGAAATGTTACATTGCCATTTCCATCAACATATGTTGCTCCAATATCACCTATAGATTTAGTGTCACCGCCATCTTCACAATCCATGTGGTATACAAATTCACGGTAACTACCACATGAATTAATTTTAAAGACTCCGGCGATTTTTGCTATACTAGTGTAAGCTTTAGCTTCGCTTCTAACTTTACCAAAATTAGAAGTTTTTGTTTCTTCTGATGCTTTTTCTAAAGCATCAATTAGCCATGGTTCTGCATCTGTTTCTTCTTGTGTTGTCGGAGTCGATTCATCTTTTTCTTTTTTCAATTCATCAAGAGAATAGCCTTTTAAGACAAGTTCATAGTCGTTGATCATGTTTGCCAACTCTTCGTTATTTGTACTTATATCTTGCAATTCTTCATCTGAAGAGCAAGACGCTAATAAAGCACAGAAACATAAAAAGATAATTTTTTTCATAATACATTTTTTTAGTGAGTAATGTTATTTTAAAAGTTCTTCATCAATTAGATGACAGATTTCTTCTTTTGAGTTAGAATTAACAATTAATCGTCCATTGATGATTATAGTTGGGGTTGCGTATATGCCTAGAAGTACTAATTGGTTAATCGTTTTCTCGATAGATTTTTTCCCTTCATTATTAGTAATATCATTTTGGAATTTGTTAATATCCATAGACATATTCTGTGCTATATTAAATGCGGCTATAGAATCTATGTATCCCTTATGTGTATATAATGAATCATGAAATTCCCAAAATTTGTTTTGTTTGTTAGCGGCATCACTTGCTATTTGAGCAAACGTTGGCATTGTAGAGTAATGGATATATCCAAATTTCACTTTGTCTTTGTACTCTTGATGTATTGAGTCGTATAAAGAATGTGCATTAATACAGGCGTCACAATCAAAATCTGATATAATAATCATGGAAACTTTTGATTGGAGATTTCCTCTATAATAAGTATGCAAACTATTTAAATCAATAGAAGGACTTTTAGGAGGATAGAGATATTGGAGTATCTTTTTGTTCCTTTTTAAAGAATCAAGTAACTCATTGACAATAGCTCCCTTTAAATGAAACAATCGTGTCACTTTCCCAGTAGGAGAGCCTATTGGTACACTGTATGCACTCTTCCCACGAAATTCCGTGATTGAATTTATATTATATCGTTTTAAAAGAGAGTCTGTACCTGTTTTCTTAATTTTTGCATCTGTATATTCATCTATATATTGTTGATAAGTGAGCTGTTTTTTATTTGCCTCTTTCTGTAATAGCTTAACATTGATTAGTTGCTCCAATGCTTCCTTTTTAATATTATGAATTCTGCAAAGTTCGTCGTAAAGCTCTTGTTTTATAATTGTGTTTATCTCACTGGCATATATTGCTTCTCCATCAAATTCAGCTATTATATCTTTCTCGGTACCTTTGGAACTTTGATGGGAGTTGCAAGATGCATAGAATAACACCATCAGCATGGCTGATATGTAGTATGGAATAAGTCTCATAGTGTACTTCAATCTATTGTAAATATTCCTGTTGTGAACCACGAAGATGTTGATATTTCAAGAGCGTATTCAGCCTTTTTATCTTCTTCGGATAAATCAATGAGTCTGACTTTCTCTAAAGATATAATCTTTTCATAGTAGATTGTTTTTCCTGTTTCAGAATTAATGATTGTGATTGTTACATCTTTGGATGGATGCTCAAATTCAACCTCTAATAATGAATTGTTTATATACACTCGCACAGGATCGGGGTGGTTAGTAGAGCGATGCTCTATCGGCTGTCTAACTTTCATTTTTATTTGTCTTCTTGTGTCTGATGGCATTGAAAAGATAAAGCTAGAGCAAAGAGCCATGAATGTGAATAAAAGTAGATTTCGTTTCATAATAGTTTTATTGTTATTGATTTTCAGCAAAAGTAGGATGATTTGCTATATGTTACAATAACAAATAATAACAATATGATTATATATAGCTATTGGTAATCAGTGTGTTATAAAATATATATAACAAAAAACTAATTGTGATAACAGGGCATTGTGTTCATTTACTTGCTTTCTCCTTTAGCATCGAAAATTATAGAGAAACTAAGGTCAGATAATTGTTTTTTTATACGATATTTCCTTTGAGTCAGTGCAGACTGGCTTCCGGCTTTCATACAAACTTTGATTGTATTATTGGATAATTGGAGGTAGTTAAGTATGCAGTAATAGAGATCGTCTTGTGTTAGACTAGG
Source organism: Bacteroides sp. AM54-2NS (assembly GCF_003602935.1). NCBI lineage: Bacteria > Pseudomonadati > Bacteroidota > Bacteroidia > Bacteroidales > Bacteroidaceae > Bacteroides > Bacteroides sp. AM54-2NS. Next base: position 86,450 of record NZ_QTMZ01000016.1, on the reverse strand, counting down.
GTATTGTTCTAATAACTCTTGCATCGCTTCAATGAAGGCTTCGTTTATTTCTTGATAAATCAGTGATAACTCTTCTTGAGTTATCTCTTTCTCTTTTTTGTTTTTAGATGTTTCTATTGATTGAATTTTTTTATAAGATGTAGTCGTTTTGAATAGACGTACGCATATCTGAAGACTTTGATGCCATAACTTTATTCTTTGATTTAATATATCTGCATATCTGTGTTCATTGATTTCATTGGCATGAGATAGTGCTCTGATTTCTTCTTTTAATGTGGCTTTTTCTGTCTGATTCTTCATTAGTAGCTGCTGCCAGTGTATATGTGTCTTTTTATTGCGATTGCTTATATACATTACAGTATAGATAAACAGAAACATTGTAACTAATCCACCAATAATGAATATTACTTTTGTTTGTTGTGATTGTTTTTTTATTTGTTCTTTATATATATCTATTGAGTGTTTTTTGATGAGATTGTTAATTTCAGTATGGTGAATAATTTTCTGGATAGAGTCATAACAGGTTAAAGCTGTATCGTTATATAGAATTGCCTGTTCATAATTTTTGTTTTCTTTGTTTATTTCATACAAAGTCTGATAAATAGAAGCTTTAGTATAAATATTGGCCTTAGTACTAGCTCGGGATAAATAGTGAATAGCAGAATCAGTTTCTTCGAGATTATACAATATACTTCCTTTCCAAAAGTAAGTAGGAGATAAATTAATGTTAGAAGGAGCATATCTCAAGGCTAAATCTATTTGCTTTTTAGCTTCTATATATAACCCTTGGTCGTCATATACCTTTGCTATATCACAAAAAATTGCATTTTCCCACAATGAATCTTTGATAGATTGTGCTATTGATAATGCTTTCTGATAATAAGATAATGCTTTTTCTTCCTCATCTTGTATTGCATAAACATTGCCTAATCCTCGGGTTGCGTGTAAAATTCCATATTTGTCTTGCATCTTTTCTGCAGTTGCGTATGATTCTTTATATGTTTTGATAGCCGGAAGATAAAACTCTTGACTCTCGTAACATAAAGCCAAGTTATTGTATATTTGTAATATTGGAGCTTGGTTTGGGGATGCTGTTTTTAAAGCTGTTAGATAAGCTTCTGTTGCTTTTATATATTCTTTATTGTCTTGATATACTCTTCCGAGATAATAATAAGCTTTTGTTTTTAGCTTATTATTACTGTTATCTTTATAGTAGTCAACTGCTATTAGAATTAGAGAGTCATTGCGGTGAGATTTGAAATTCTTATCTAAAGCTTCTGTTAATAATAGTGCATACATGGCTTTTGCTGATTTATTAGATATTTCTTCAATAGATAGCTTTTCCAATATGCATAATGCGCTGTCAGCACGTTTGTCTATTAATGAATCTGCTAATTGTAATTGAGGGGCAGTGTTTGAATTATGACACGCATTAAAGAAAATGCATAGTGTTGTAATTAGAATAGTTAGGTAGTTCGGTTTCATAGAGTTTTATCTGTTTCTGCAAAAGTAAGTATTTATAAATAAAAAGTAGAATCGTTTGTCTATAAAACTTCTTTTAATAAGACGTTTCCCTTATTTTTTTATACTACTCTCCCTAATCTGCAAATGTGTCGGAATCGTCACCTGCTTGATAGTCTTATCTCCTTTTATTTGATCGATAAGTAGTTGGCAGGCAGTTTCTCCCATTTTATAGGTCTGATGTGATACAGCAGATAATTTCGGTTCCACATAATTAGCATGCTGCTCGTCTGTATACCCGATGATTGCCACATCATTCGGAATCCGGAGGCCGTGATTTTTGATAACTTCCATTGCTGCGAAAGCCAATGTGTCATTCATGGCAAGAATAGCATCCGGAGGCTGTGGAAGTGACAGTAAAGTTTCTGTGGCAATCTTGCCTTCCTCATAATCAATCTTCCGGCAGACTACCAACTCTTTTTCGATCGGAATACGATTTTCACGCAAGGCTTCCAGATAGCCATGTTTTCTTCTCTTTACAATATCCAGATGATTGGCTCCTCCGATAAAAGCTACCCGCTTACTTCCATTATCCAGAAGATGCTGTGTAGCTATCTGTGCGGATTGGGCCCCATCTGCTATCACCGATGAAAATTGGTCGGTCAGGCAAACACGGTCGAACAGGATAAGTGGCATATTAATGTCTTTCAAGGCGGAGATGTGGGAGAAATCGGTTGTTTCTTGAGACAGACAGGCGATGATACCTTCCACGCGCATATTGACCAGATTCTCAATATTTCTTTTTTCATGCTCGTAAGATTCATGCGAGGTCGTGATAATCACGAAATATCCGTTGGCAATAGCCATATTCTCTATTCCATTCAGAATTGATGCAAAGAAATGAGTGACAATATCCGGAACGATCACTCCGATGATACGTGGCGCATTTTTCCGCAGGCTCATGGCAAAAGGATTGGGACGATAGTTCATCTCTTTAGCCAGTGCCTTTGCTTTGGCGCAAAGTTCACGGCTGATTTCCGGACTATCTTTTAGTGCCCTGGATACAGTAGGAATTGATACCCCCAATGCTTGGGCGAGATCTTTGAGTGAAGTATGTTTCCGGTTTTCCATTTGAAAGACTGCAACTTAGATTCTTTTTACAAAGAAAGCACATTCCCGGAAAATTAAAAGCATCTGAAGCAATATTTTTTACGTAAACCGTTACGTTGGTTTTTCGACCGCTCTCTGCTGCACTGAAACTATTACTGACCTATTTTTGTCGCATACAAAATGATTTAAAACCTAAAAGTATGCAATACCATGAAATCGGAAAGACAGGGATGAAAGTTTCATCTCTTAGTTTTGGAGCTTCTTCTTTAGGAGGAGTTTTCCATGATTTGAAAGAAAAAGAAGGCATTCAGGCTGTGTTTACCGCTGTTGAGGCAGGAATGAACTTTATCGATGTGTCTCCTTATTACGGACATTATAAAGCGGAAACTGTTTTAGGAAAGGCGCTTAAAGATCTTCCTCGCGACCGTTATTACCTTTCTACCAAAGTGGGACGTTATGGAAAAGATGGAGTAAATCTGTGGGATTACTCTGCAAAGCGTGCTACCGAAAGTGTGTATGAGAGCATGGAACGTCTGAATATAGATTTTATCGATCTGATAAATGTACACGATGTGGAGTTTGCCGATTTGAACCTGGTAGTTAATGAAACTCTGCCTGCTTTGGTTGAGTTGCGTGAAAAAGGAGTGGTAGGACACGTTGGAATTACCGACTTGCAACTCGAGAACCTGAAATGGGTAATTGACCATTCACCAAGCGGTACGATTGAATCTGTGCTTAGCTTCTGCCATTATTGCTTGTGTGATGATAAATTAGCAGACTTCCTGGACTACTTCGAATCCAAAGAAATCGGTGTGATTAATGCTTCTCCGCTTTCAATGGGACTGTTGAGTGAACGTGGTGTTCCTGCCTGGCATCCGGCTCCCAAACCCTTGGTAGAGGCTTGCCGTAAAGCAATGGAACATTGCAAAGCTAAGAATTATCCGATTGAGAAGCTGGCTATGCAGTTCTCCGTCAGCAATCCCCGTATAGCAACGACTTTATTTAGTACAACTAATCCGGAGAATGTGAAAAAGAACATCGCTTTCATCGAAGAACCTATTGACTGGGAACTCGTTCGGGAAGTGCAGGAGATTATCGGAGAGCAGAAACGTGTAAGTTGGGCAAACTCATAAAACAGCGTCATTCGTATGGACTATACAGTTATTGATGCGCACGCCCATCTGTGGTTACGACAGGATACTGTTGTGGACGGATTGCCTATCCGGACTTTGGAAAATGGCCGTTCGGAATTTATGGGAGAAATCCGGCAAATGGTTCCGCCCTTTATGATAGACGGAGTGAATAGCGCGGAAGTTTTTCTTTCGAATATGGACTATGCGCAAGTGGCTGCGGCTGTCATTACCCAAGAGTTTATTGACGGTATTCAGAATGATTATTTGTCAGAAATCGTTTCCCATTATCCCAACCGTTTCTTTGTCTGCGGAATGTGCGAGTTTCGCAAACCTGGATTCTTGGAGCAGGCGAAAGAGCTTATAGCCAAAGGTTTTAAGGCTATAAAAATACCTGCCCAGCGTTTGTTGTTAAAAGAGGGACGGGTAATGCTGAATAATGAGGAAATGATGCAGATGTTTCATTCTATGGAAGAACGGAATGTCATGCTCTCCATCGATTTGGCTGACGGAGCAACACAGGTTCCGAAATGGAAGAGATTATTCAGGAATGTCCCCGCCTAAAAATAGCTGTCGGACACTTCGGAATGGTGACACGTCCGGGCTGGAAAGAACAAATCCGCCTGGCACGTCATCCCAATGTGATGATTGAATCCGGAGGAATCACCTGGCTTTTCAATGATGAATTTTATCCTTTCAAAGGAGCAGTGAAAGCCATTCGTGAAGCAGCAGACTTGGTTGGCATGGAGAAACTGATGTGGGGATCGGACTATCCGCGCACCATTACAGCAATCACCTACAAGATGTCATACGATTTTGTGGTGAAGTCTTCCGAGTTGACGGAAGAGGACAAAAGACTCTTTTTGGGAGAAAATGCCCGGAACTTCTATGGATTCACGGATCTCCCCGTACTTCCTTACATCAAGAACATGTCCGAATGATAGAGAAAACATCCTTATTGTAAAACTAGATTTATACCATGAAAAAGAATACATATACAATACCTTTAGCGTTAGTTTTCTGCCTTTTCTTTCTGTGGGCGATAAGCAGCAATCTGCTTCCCACGATGATCCGGCAATTGATGAAGACATGTGAACTGAATACCTTTGAAGCCTCCTTTACCGAGACTGCCTACTGGTTGGCTTATTTTATTTTCCCCATCCCCATAGCGATGTTTATGAAACGTTACAGCTATAAGGCGGGAATTATTTTCGGACTGGTATTAGCAGCAATCGGAGGCCTGCTTTTCTTTCCTGCCGCCATTTTAAAAGAATATTGGGCTTACCTCTGTATCTTCTTTATTATCGCTACGGGAATGTGCTTTCTGGAGACGGCTGCCAATCCGTATGTGACGGTTTTAGGAGCACCCGAAACAGCTCCCCGCCGATTGAATCTGGCACAGTCTTTCAATGGACTCGGAGCTTTTATCGCTGCCATGTTTTTGAGTAAGCTCATCCTTAGCGGAACTCATTACACGCGAGAGACCCTTCCTGTAGATTATCCGGGAGGCTGGCAGGCCTATATCCAATTGGAAACGGATGCCATGAAACTCCCTTATCTGATATTGGCTATACTGTTGATTGCCATAGCTGTTGTCTTCATCTTTTCAAAATTGCCGAAGATTGGGGACGAAGGAGAAACGGCTTCTTCCGATAAAACGACTTCTTCGGGTAAAACGAAAGAGGGTAGCCAGAAAGAAAAACTGATAGACTTCGGTGTATTGAAGCACTCACACTTGCGGTGGGGAGTGATTGCGCAATTCTTCTATAACGGCGGACAGACGGCGATAAACAGTCTGTTCCTGGTTTACTGTTGCACTTATGCCGGATTGCCGGAAGATACAGCGACTACCTTCTTCGGATTGTATATGCTCGCATTTCTTTTGGGGCGTTGGATCGGTACCGGATTGATGGTGAAATTCCGTCCACAGGATATGCTACTGGTTTACGCCTTGATGAATATTCTTTTGTGCGGGGTAGTGATGATATGGGGAGGTATGATCGGGCTATACGCAATGTTGGCTATCTCTTTCTTTATGTCTATAATGTACCCCACGCAGTTCTCATTGGCGCTAAAAGGACTGGGGAGTCAGACAAAGAGCGGTTCGGCATTTTTGGTAATGGCTATTGTCGGCAATGCCTGCCTGCCACAGTTGACGGCTTATTTCATGCATGCCAATGAGCATATCTATTATATGGCCTATTGTGTACCGATGATTTGTTTTGTCTTCTGTGCATATTACGGCTGGAAAGGTTATAAAGTAATCGATTAATAAATTTATTTATCAAACATATCCAATGAAAGCAGTTCAAATTGTCAATCCCTCCGAAATGAAGGTGGTTGAACTGGAAAAACCGACCGTTGGTGTCGGTGAAGTATTAGTAAGAATCAAGTATGTGGGTTTCTGTGGCTCCGACCTGAATACCTTTTTAGGACGTAACCCAATGGTGAAGTTACCGGTAATCCCGGGACATGAGGTAGGAGCGGTGATTGAGGAGATTGGTCCGAATGTTCCGGCCGGCTTCGAAAAAGGGATGAACGTGACATTGAATCCATATACCAATTGTGGTAAATGTGCTTCCTGTCGTAATGGTCGTGTCAATGCCTGTGAGCATAATGAAACGTTAGGGGTACAGCGCAATGGAGTGATGTGCGAATATGCAGTTTTACCTTGGACGAAGATTATTCCGGCTGGTAATATCTCTCCTCGCGATTGTGCGTTGATTGAGCCGATGAGTGTCGGATTCCATGCGGTATCTCGTGCGCAGGTGATCGATAATGAATATGTGATGGTTATTGGCTGCGGTATGATTGGTATCGGTGCCATTGTACGTGCTGCTTTGAGAGGGGCAACGGTCATTGCTGTCGACTTGGATGACGAGAAACTGGAACTGGCGAAAAAGGTAGGTGCTTCTTATGTGATTAACTCCAAGACAGAAAATGTACACGAACGGATGCAACAGATAACGGAGGGCTTCGGTGCCGATGTGGTGATTGAGCTGTCGGCAGTCCGGTCACTTATGTGATGGCGGTGGATGAAGTGGGTTTTACAGGACGGGTCGTTTGCATCGGTTATGCCAAGAGCGAAGTAGCTTTCCAAACAAAATATTTCGTTCAGAAAGAACTGGATATCCGTGGTTCCAGAAATGCGTTGCCGGCAGATTTCCGTGCGGTTATCAATTATATGAAAGAAGGCAACTGTCCGGTAGAAGAACTGATTTCGAAGATTGCCAAACCGGAAGGAGCTTTGGAAGCTATGCAGGAATGGACGGCTAATCCGGGAAAGGTGTTCCGCATACTGGTTGAGTTCTGATAAGTTCTTGTAATAAGAATAGTTGTTGATACCTGTTGTTTGGGTATGTAATAAGTGAGAGGAGGCTGAATACAGTCTCCTCTCTTTGGGAGATAGGGTGATGTAACATGAGTAAATATAGATGTAACATTCTTCATTCGATATGTAGCATCACAAAGAAATCATGTAGCATACTTTGGGCAATATATCTGTTTGCATTTTCTATTTTTGTGATGTGGAAGATAACAAGGAATATTTTAAATAATTAGCTTTCAAATAATAGATAATGTAGCCAGTTAATAAAAAAACGATGATTATGCTGAAAACAAAAATCAACACTATTTTACTGTGTACTCTTTTTACATTGTTCTTCCCGCTATCAGCCGGAGCACAATACCGTAATCCTATTCTTTATGCTGACGTGCCCGATATGTCAGTATGTCGCGCAGGCGATTACTTTTACATGGTTTCCACTACTATGCACCTGATGCCGGGGGCGCCAATCATGCGTTCGCCGGACATGAAACATTGGGAAACTATCAGCTACGTATTTCCTCGCATTGACGATGGTCCCCGTTATGATCTGCTCGAAGGCACTGCTTACGGGCAAGGACAATGGGCATCATCTATCCGCTATCATGACGGTAAATTCTATGTATGGTTTACAGCCAATGGCGCTCCCGGACGTGGGTTTGTCTATACTGCGACAGATCCGGCCGGTCCCTGGAAACTTCTTTCGCGCCCCCCGCATTTCCATGACGGTTCGCTTCTGTTTGATGATGACGGGCGGGTGTATCTCTTTCACAGTACGGGACATCTTACAGAGTTGAAACCCGATTTGACCGATGTACTTCCCGGTGGCATCAATCAGCAAATATTTGAACGGGATGCTGACGAACAAGGGCTGTTGGAAGGTAGTTCCGTCATCAAGCATAATGGGAAATATTATTTGCTGATGATTTCTATGGATTGGAGTATTCCCGGCCGTCTGCGTCGTGAAGTATGCTATCGTGCCGATAAGATTACCGGACCTTACGAAAAGCGTGTCATTCTTGAAACGGAGTTTGACGGGCATGGCGGTGTTGGTCAGGGATGCATCGTAGACGGGAAAAACGGTGAATGGTACGGGCTGATTTTTCAGGATCGTGGCGGGGTAGGGCGTGTACCGTGTCTTATGCCTTGTACATGGACGGAAGATGGTTGGCCTATGCTGGGAGACAAGGATGGGCACATTCCGAATGATACCACTTTATCGTATATGTCAATGAATGGTATCTGCGGTTCGGATGATTTTTCCGCTTCCGGGCTTTCCCTCTATTGGCAGTGGAATCATAACCCCGTCGATCAGGCATGGAGTCTTACCGACCGTCCCGGATTTCTGCGTTTGAAAACCTCCCGTGTGGTAGATAACCTGTTTGTTGCTCCCAATACGTTGACTCAACGTATGGTAGGACCGAAATGTATGGGCACTGTCAGTCTCTCTCTGGGGGGCATGAAAGATGGTGACCGTGCAGGATTATCGGCTTTTAATGGTGACAGCGGTGTGCTTACGATTGAAAAGAACGGAAATAAACTGTCTCTTGTGATGAGTGAACAGAAAAGCGTGTTTGAGAAAACGAAGCGTGCCATTAGCCGTGTGGATATGACCGAACAAGCCCGTATACCTCTAAACAAAGAGCTTGTCTATTTGCGTGTGGAAGGTGACTTTACTAATGGACGGGATGAGGCTCGTTTTTCTTATAGTCTTGATGGGAAAACATGGATACCTGTCGGTCTGCCTATTAAGATGAAATTTGACTACACCCGTATGTTCATGGGGAGTAAGTTTGCCATATTTAACTATGCTACACGTTCGGTGGGCGGTTATGTGGATGTGGACTCTTTTGATTATTCGTTCTGTGATGCGTCAATGTAACACACAAATATGTATTTGTAACCAATGAAACATTGTTTTATTGGAAAATAGGTTATTTTTGTTTCCAAATTAATCATAACTAATAAGTATAATATTATGAAAAGAGGTTGGATACCGATTATGGGTGTTTGTTTGGTGTTATCGTTTTCGGCATGTAAGCAATTGCTGCCTTACCAGGACACTTCTTTAACGGCGGAACAACGGGCGGAGGATTTGTTGCCCCGGTTGACTTTGGAAGAAAAAGTATCAATCATGCAAAATGCGTCACCTGCTATCCCTCGACTGGGAATTAAAGAATATGAGTGGTGGAATGAGGCGTTGCACGGTGTGGGACGTGCCGGATTGGCTACTGTTTTTCCCCAGTCTATCGGTATGGGAGCTTCTTTTAATGATTCATTATTATATGAAGTGTTCAATGCCACTTCCGATGAGGCTCGCGTAAAATCGCGTATTTTCGGTGAAAGCGGCGTGCTGAAACGCTATCAGGGATTAACATTCTGGACACCGAATGTCAATATATTCCGTGACCCTCGTTGGGGACGTGGTCAGGAAACATACGGTGAAGACCCTTATCTGACAGGACAAATGGGAATGGCTGTAGTCCGTGGTTTGCAAGGACCGGAAGATGCCGGATATGATAAGCTGCACGCATGTGCCAAGCACTTTGCTGTTCATTCAGGACCGGAGTGGAACCGGCATAGTTTTGATGCGGAGAATATAGATCCCCGGGATTTATGGGAAACCTATCTGCCTGCTTTTAAAGATTTGGTACAGAAAGCGCATGTAAAGGAAGTGATGTGTGCCTACAATCGTTTTGAGGGAGAGCCTTGTTGTGGCAGCAATCGCCTGTTGATGCAAATATTGCGGGATGAATGGGGATACAAAGGCATTGTAGTCTCTGACTGTGGAGCGATCTCCGATTTCTATAGACCGGGAACGCATGGGACTCATCCGGATAAGGAACACGCTTCGGCCGCTGCTGTGCGGACAGGTACAGACCTTGAATGTGGAAGTGAATATGCTTCACTGGCGGATGCTGTAAAAGCCGGTTTGATTGACGAAAAAGAAATAGATATTTCATTGAAACGTTTGTTGACAGCACGTTTTGAACTGGGAGAAATGGACGAACAACCGGCTTGGTCGGAAATTCCAACCTCTGTGTTGAATAGTAAGGAACATCAGGCATTGGCTTTGTGTATGGCCCGTGAATCATTGGTGCTCTTGCAGAATAAAAACAACATCCTGCCTCTGAATACCAATCTGAAAGTAGCCGTTATGGGACCTAATGCCAATGACTCCGTGATGCAGTGGGGAAATTATAACGGTATTCCGGCACATACGGTTACCTTATTGGAAGCTGTCCGTGCCAAACTACCGGAAGGACAAATCATATACGAACCGGGTTGTGACCGTGTGGATGGAAAGACACTCCAAAGCCTGTTTGATGAATGTAGTATAAATGGTAAACCCGGTTTCTTGGCAGAATATTGGAATAATCGTGATCGTGAAGGGGAAGTGGTTGCTGCCGATCAGATTTCCACTCCGTTCCATTTTGCGACAACAGGGGCTACTACATTTGCGCCCGGTGTGGAAATTACTAATTTCTCGGCTCGTTATGAATCTGTCTTTCGTCCTTCGCAGTCGGGTGATGTTGCTTTCCGTTTCCAACTGGATGGTGAAGTGACTCTTATTATAAATAGTGAGCAAGTGGCTCGGAAAATATATGTTAAGAATCCGACGAACCTCTATACGTTACAGGCGAAAGCTGGAAAAGAGTATCATATCGAGATTTTATTCAAACAACGAAATGAAAGGGCTACACTTGATTTTGATTTGGGCAAAGAGGTTGGGATCGACTTGAACTTCGCAGTGAAGAGAGTAATGGATGCTGATGTGATTCTTTTTGCTGGTGGAATTTCTCCAAGTCTGGAAGGTGAGGAAATGCCGGTAGAAGTTCCCGGATTTAAGGGTGGTGACCGTACGGATATTGAACTTCCGGACGTTCAACGTGATTTGTTGAAAGCTTTGAAGAAGGCTGGTAAAAAGGTTGTCTTTATCAATTATTCCGGTTCAGCTATCGGACTAGTGCCCGAAACGACTACTTGTGAAGCGATTCTGCAGGCATGGTATCCGGGACAGGCGGGTGGTACAGCTATCGTTGATGCTCTTTGGGGAGAGTATAATCCTGGTGGACGCCTGCCGGTCACTTTCTATAAGGATGTGAATCAATTGCCGGACTTTGAAGACTATTCCATGAAGGGGCGTACCTATCGATATATGCAACAGCAACCACTTTTCCCATTCGGTCATGGGTTGAGTTATACTACGTTTACTTATGGAGAAGCTAAATTGAGCAAGAATACAATCGCCAAAGGTGAAAATGTAGTATTGACTATTCCGGTAAGCAATGTCGGGCAACGTGATGGAGAAGAGGTGGTTCAGGTTTATTTGAGACGTCCGGGTGATAAGGAAGGTCCCCGTTATACCTTGCGTGCTTTCAAACGCGTTCATATTCCGGCAGGGAAAACTGAATCAGTAGCTATTCCTCTTACCGGTGAGAACTTTGAATGGTTTGATGTAGAGTCGAATACGATGTGTCCGTTGGAAGGTACTTATGAATTACTGTATGGAGGAACTTCTGATAGAAATAAGTTGAAAACGATTGTAATGGACGTACAGTAATACCTCTTTGGAATTTTGTTTATTTTTACAGATAGACAATCCGGATTTATTTATTGAATGAATAAAGAAAGAACGACCTTGTTCCTTTAAAAGGAACGGGTCGTTTCTTTTAAACCAAGCCCCCGTTTCTTTTAAACCAACGGGGGCTTTCTTTTAAAGGAAAATGAATATTTGCTAATGCTTGATATTCAGTCTTTTACATGATGGGGGATAAAAGTGTTGAAATAATAGGTAATGTAGTCATTTATCTTACCATTTTTCTGTTTTGGGGCTTTTTGTTACATCAGAAAAGAATCATGTTACATGTCTGTGATAAATGTAACCTGTATATAGATGCCTGTATCATGATTGTACATATATGATAAAACCGAATCGATACATTTGCAAACACTACTATGGAACAGGAAATTATAGAAAATAAAAAGTGATAATATGAGAACATTAAAATTGATTTTGTCGGGCTGGCAATCCGTGGGGCTTGTCGTATTTATTATGTTGTTTTTTAATATGGAGGTGAGTGGCAAGGGTAAAATAACGAAAAATGCTCCTGTCTTTACGCAATTTATTTATCAGGGGGAGGATGCTATTTATCAAAACAATCCTTTAAAGCCGGGTGAGTTCTATAATCCTATTTTGCAGGGTTGCTATCCCGATCCGAGTATAACGCGGAAAGGTAATGATTATTATTTGGTGTGCTCATCTTTTGCTATGTTTCCCGGGGTGCCTATTTTCCATTCTAATGATCTGGTCAACTGGAAACAAATCGGCCATGTGCTGGACAGAACGTCACAATTAAAGGTTGAAGATTGTGGAATTAGTGCTGGTGTATATGCTCCTGCTATAAGATATAATCCCAATAATGATACGTTTTATATGATAACCACTCAATTTTCCGGTGGCTTTGGAAATATGGTGGTAAAGACAAAGAATCCGGAGAATGGCTGGAGTGATCCGATCAAACTTCAATTTGAAGGCATTGATCCTTCTCTTTTCTTTGATGATAATGGCAAGGCATACGTGGTACATAATGATGCTCCTGCTAAAGCAAACGAGCGTTACTCGGGACACCGTGTTATAAAAATATGGGATTATGATGTGGAAAATGATAAAGTGGTTCCGGGAACGGACCGGATCATCGTAAACGGTGGCGTCAATATAGAAGAAAAGCCGATATGGATTGAAGCTCCTCATATTTATAAGAAAGATGGACGTTATTATTTAATGTGTGCGGAAGGAGGAACCGGAGGCTGGCATAGCGAAGTCATTTTTGTAAGTGATCATCCGAAAGGACCTTATCTTCCGTCAAATAATAATCCTATTTTAACTCAACGTTATTTTCCTGCAAATCGGGCGAATAAAGTAGACTGGGCTGGTCATGCAGACTTAGTGGAGGGACCCGACGGAAAATATTATGGTGTATTTTTGGGAATACGCCCTAATGAGAAGAACAGAGTAAATACCGGACGCGAAACTTTTATTCTTCCGGTGGACTGGAGCGGAACATTTCCTGTTTTCGAGAATGGGCTTATCCCTATGAAACCTACATTGAAGATGCCTTCGGGAGTCGAGAACCAAACAGGGAAAAACGGTTATTTGCCTAGTGGCAACTTTGTCTTTAAGGATGATTTCTCCGATAAGACATTAGACCTTAGATGGATCGGTCTTAGAGGTCCTCGTGAAGATTTCGTTGATATGACCGATAAAGGATTGCGGATCGTCCCTTTTACCTCAAATATTAATGAAGTGAAACCTACTTCTACCTTGTTCTACCGTCAGCAGCATAATCAATTTACAGCGGCAGCAACCATGGAGTACAAACCGAAAAATGAGAAAGATTTTGCCGGTATAACATGTTATCAAAATGAAAGATATCACTATGTTTTCGGTATCACTAAAAAGGGAAAAGACTATTACCTGATACTGCAAAGAACCGAAAAAGGACAAGCGAGTGTCCTGGGTGAGGTGAAGATAGAAACAGAGAAACCTGTGACACTGCAAGTAACAGCCAATGGAGATGATTATCGTTTTAATTATTCGATTGATGGCAAGGGTTTCATAAATTTAGGAGGAACCGTTTCCGGTGATATTCTTTCTACTAATGTGGCTGGTGGCTTTACAGGAGCAATGATTGGCTTGTATGCAACATCTGTTGGTAATTAATTAGAAACCTTATTATTCTATAATTATGAAAATACATCATCTATTTTGGGGTATATGTTTATGCTTCAGTACAAATGTTTTATTCGCACAAAATTATCAGAAAACATCGTCCGGCATCAAAACCACTGTAAATGCAGTGGATATAGAAGTACAATTTTTTGCGCCTGCTGTGGCGAGGATAATAAAGTCTCCGGAAGGTGTTGCCTATGAAAAACAGAGTCTTTCTGTAATTGCAAAACCTGAAAAGGTAAGTTTCAAGGCTGATATACAAGATAATAAGATTGTATTGAACACCCGTGAACTAAGTGTCAGTGTGGACACCGGGACGGGAATTGTTTCTTATTTCTCAAAGGATGGCAAAGTATTATTGGCAGAGAAATCCGGTATGCAGTTTATCGATTTCGATGATGCCGGGACAAAAACTTATCAGGTTTATCAACCTTTTATATTAGATAAGGAGGAAGCCATTTATGGTTTGGGACAATTGCAAAATGGAAAGATGATTCAGCGGAACATGACTAAAAATCTGATACAGGGAAATGTTGAAGATGTGTCACCTTTCTTCCAGTCTACTAAAGGATATGGTGTGTTTTGGGATAACTATTCGCCGACTCTTTTTACGGACAACGAAGTTGAAACATCTTTTCGTTCTGAAGTAGGTGATTGTGTAGACTATTATTTCATGTATGGGAAGGATGCCGATGGTGTAATAGCACAAGTACGCAGCTTGACCGGGCAAGCACCGATGTTTCCTTTATGGACTTATGGTTACTGGCAAAGTAAAGAAAGATATAAAAGCCAGGAGGAAGTGGTAGACGTTGTTCGTAAATATCGTGAATTGGGTATTCCTTTGGATGGTATTATTCAGGATTGGCAATATTGGGGGCATAACTATTTGTGGAATGCGATGGATTTTCAGAATCCGACTTTCAATAATCCTCAAAAGATGATGGAGGATGTCCATGCGATGAACGCACACATGGCTATATCTATCTGGTCGTCATTCGGACCGATGACCAAACCTTATAGAGAATTGGACAAAAAAGGTATGTTGTTTAACTTCACTACCTGGCCGCAATCGGGATTGGAGTCATGGCCCCCCAACATGGAATATCCTTCCGGTGTAAGGGTGTATGATGCTTACAATCCCGAAGCACGTGATATTTATTGGAAATATCTGAATGATGGAATTTTCAAGCTGGGAATGGATGCCTGGTGGATGGACTCTACCGAACCCGATCATCTGGATTGGAAGCCGGAGGATATGGATACCAAAACCTATCTGGGCTCGTTCCGTAAGGTGCGCAATGCTTATCCGTTGATGACTGTCGGAGGGGTTTACGACCATCAGCGTGCAGTGACTTCGGACAAACGCGTGTTTATTTTAACCCGTTCCGGATTCTTGGGGCAGCAACGTTATGGTGCAAATGTATGGAGTGGTGATGTCGCTTCCACATGGGAGAGTTTTAGAAATCAGATTCCTGCCGGATTAAACTTTTCTTTGTGTGGTATGCCTCACTGGAATAGTGATATTGGTGGCTTTTTTGCAGGACATTATAATAAAAGCTGGAATGATGATAGTGCTTCAAAAAATCCATTGTATCAGGAGCTTTATGTGCGTTGGTTGCAGTTTGGAACGTTCAATCCGATGATGCGTTCGCACGGGACGGATGTTTATAGGGAAATCTATAAGTTCGGAAAGAAAGGCGAGCCTGTATATGATGCTATCGAGAAGATGATAGGTTTACGTTACTCTCTGTTGCCTTATATTTATTCTACTTCTTGGGAGGTAAGCAATCGTCAATCGAGTTTTATGCGCGCTTTGATGATGGATTTTGTAGATGACAGAAAGGTGTGGGATATCAATGACGAATATATGTTTGGAAAATCAATCCTTGTAGCTCCGATTGCTCATGCACAATATACACCGGAAGCTGTGGTAAAAGTCTCCGAAGAAGAAGGATGGAACAGAGATGGAGTGAAAAAAGCAAAAACTGACGTTGCTGTGGATTTCATGGAAACGAAATCTACTAAAATATACTTACCGGCAGGAACGCTATGGTATGACTTCTGGACGAACGAGAAACACGAAGGCGGAAAGGAAATTACCAAAGAGACTACACTGGATGTTATTCCATTGTATGTAAAAGCGGGTAGTATTATTCCTGTCGGTCCACAAGTTCAGTATGCAACTGAAAAACCGTGGGATCATCTTGAATTGAAGGTGTATGCGGGTGCGAATGGAAACTTCATTTTATATGAAGATGAATTTGATAATTACAATTACGAAAAAGGAGCTTATACGGAAATTCCAATCTCTTGGAATAATGTATCTCGTAAATTGACGATAGGGGCAAGAAAAGGTGAGTATGAGGGAATGTTGAAGAACCGTAAGTTTACTGTAACTCTTCAGGACGGGACTCAAAAAAACGTCGATTATAATGGAAAAGCGATTTCTGTAAAGTTTTGATTGTAATAGAATGTGTGATTATGTCAGTAGAAAAGAATCTAAAAAGTAGAAATATGATGAAGTTTTTTATAGTGATGGCTATGCTATTGGGTAGTAGCGTTGCAAGTGCAGAAAATAAACAGATAACAAGTCCTGATGGAAAGTTGGTAGTAACAGTCGCAGATATGGATGGAAGACCTTCTTATTCTGTTAGTTATGACAATGTTCTTTTTTTGAAGCCATCTCCATTGGGGATTATTGCAAATATAGGAGATTTCTCATCAGGGATGTCGCTGGAGAAGAATGTTTCAACAAATAAAATAGATGAAACATACGAGTTGGCTTCTATTAAGCAGAGCAAGGTTCGTTATGTGGCCAATGAAGCTGTATTTTCGTTTACACAACAAGGGAAAACAATTTATGATGTTATATTTCGCATAAGTAATAACGATGTTGCTTTTAAATATAAGATGTATCCGCAAGGTGAGACACTAAGTTGCGTGGTTAAGCAAGAAGTCACAGGATTTGCATTTCCTGACGGAACCACCACTTTCCTTTGTCCGCAAAGTAAACCGATGGGAGGATTTGCCCGTACTTCTCCAAGTTATGAGACGTCTTATACGGCAGATGATGCCGCAGGCAAAAATGGCTGGGGAGAAGGATATACATTTCCCTGCCTGTTCCGTAATGGAGATAACGGTTGGGTGCTTGTTTCCGAAACGGGAGTAAATGGTGGATATTGTGCGAGCCGTCTGTTGGGACACAAAGGAGGAACGTATACAATCGGATTTCCGCAAGAAGGTGAAGCAAATGGGAATGGTACGGTTTCTCCGGGGATAGCATTACCGGGCGAGACGCTTGGCGTACTATTACTGTGGGCAAGACTTTGGCTCCAATAGTGGAGACAACGGTTCCTTTTGATGTTGTAAAACCGCTTTATCCGGCAAAAGGAGAGTATACGTATGGACGGGGCTCATGGAGCTGGATTATCGGTATGGATGGAAGTACTAATTATAAAGAGCAACTCCGGTATATTGATTTTTCGGCAGCAATGGGGTATCAATCTGTGTTGGTGGATGCCCTGTGGGATAAACAAATAGGACGTGATAAAATTGAAGAATTGGCTAAATATGGGAAGAACAAAGGGGTAGCTCTTTATTTGTGGTATAATTCGAATGGGTATTGGAATGATGCTCCGCAAACTCCGAGAGGTATTATGGATAATGCGATAGCCAGACGTAAGGAGATGAAATGGATGCAAAGCATTGGTATCCGTGGAATAAAAGTTGACTTTTTCGGAGGTGACAAGCAAATGACTATGCAGTTGTATGAGGATATCTTGTCGGATGCAAACGAGTACGGTCTTTTAGTTATTTTCCATGGATGTACTTTGCCTCGTGGCTGGGAACGTATGTATCCTAACTTCGCATCGAGTGAGGCTGTATTGGCTAGTGAAAATCTTCATTTCTCTCAAGGCAGCTGTGATCATGAGGCCTTTAATGCTACTTTGCACCCGTTTATTCGTAATACTGTGGGTAGCATGGATTTTGGAGGTAGTGCATTGAACAAATATTATAATGCGGATAATGCTCCACGGGGAAGCCGGCGGGTGACATCAGATGTCTACGCACTGGCTACGGCGGTTCTATTTCAAAGTCCGGTACAGCATTTTGCTCTGGCACCGAATAACCTGACCGATTCTCCGTCGTGGGCTATTGATTTTATGAAAGAGGTTCCAACGACTTGGGATGAGGTACGTTTCATTGACGGTTATCCTGGCAAATACGTTATTCTTGCCCGTCGTCATGGAGACAAATGGTATATTGCCGGAGTAAATGCGCAGAAGGAAACACTGAAACTTAAAGTTAATTTGCCGATGTTCTCTAATGGAGAAAAGGTGAGACTTTTTAGTGATGATAAGGTATTGCAGGGCGGTGTGAAACAAATAGGAATAGGAAAGAAACAAGAATTGCAATTGACTATTCCTTGCAATGGTGGAGTATTAATAACCAAATAACTGTTTAAACTGATAGAATATGAAAAACTTGAATTTTGGGGGTGTATTACTCCTGTTGGCAATGACTGCCGCCACTTCGGGAGTGGCACAAAATCCTATTATCCAAACAAAATATACCGCTGATCCGGCTCCGATGGTATATAATGATACCGTTTTCCTTTATACAACTCATGATGAGGATGATGCCGAAGGATTCAAAATGTTGGACTGGTTACTTTATACTTCCACCGATATGGTGAATTGGACCGATCATGGAGCTGTCGCTTCTCTGAAGAGTTTTGATTGGGTGAAACGTGATAACGGTGCTTGGGCAGAACAAGTCATCGAACGTAATGGCAAATTTTATATGTATTGCCCGATTCACGGTAATGGTATTGGCGTATTGGTCTCCGACTCTCCTTATGGCCCTTTTAAAGACCCTTTGAACAAACCGTTGGTTTGGCAAAAGGAGCATTGGTATGACATTGACCCGACCGTATTTATTGATGATGACGGACAAGCGTATATGTATTGGGGCAATCCGAATGTTTATTATGTGAAACTGAATGAGGATATGATTTCATATTCGGGGGAAATTGTACAAGTGGAAAATAAACCGGAACATTATCAGGAAGGTCCGTGGGTGTATAAACGGAACGGGCATTATTACATGGCTTTCGCTTCAACTTGCTGTCCGGAAGGGATTGGCTATGCTATGAGCGAAAAAGCTACCGGACCATGGAGTACAAAAGGATATATTATGCGTCCAACAGAGCGGAGTAGAGGAAATCATCCTGGAATTATCGATTATAAAGGTAGCTCTTATGTATTTGGCCTAAATTATGATTTGCTTCATTTGGAAACATTGGATCATAAGGAACGTCGTTCCACGTCTGTTGCAAAAATGCATTATAATCCGGATGGAACTATTCAGGAAGTTCCTTATTGGCAGGAGACGAAACTGGAACAGATTGAAAACTTTAATCCTTACCGTAGAGTGGAAGCTGAAACGATGGCTTGGGGATATGGTCTTAAAGCTGAAAATCATAAGAATGGTGGTTTGTATATAACCGATATCGATAATAATGAATATCTGTGTGTGCGTGGTGTCGACTTTGGCAAGAAAGGAGCAAAGAAATTCAGTGTAAGCGCAGCTTGTGTTGAAAAAGGCGGAATGATAGAAATTCGTCTGGATAGCACTGAAGGTCCGGTAATAGGTAGTGTCAGTATCTCACCGACAGGAGGACTGGATATATATAAACAGATGTCATGTCGGATAAAGAATGCAAAGGGTGTACATGATCTTTATTTCTGCTTTAAAGGAGAGAAAGGAAACAAACTTTTCAATCTGGATTATTGGGAATTTGAATAGCTTTTATTCAAAAAAAATAAGATTGTAATGTGTTTATAATCAGTGTAATTGTTTGGGTGTGCTACAAGGGAAAAGATAGATGTAACATTGAAAATGAAGATGTTATTTAGGAAAAGAAGCCCGTAACATAATTATGTTTGTAGTTTTATGAACTGGCATATCTTTGCAGAAAAGATCAGTAATTCATATTTGATTATAAAGAAAATAAGAAGTATTATGAAGAATACACAGGTAATACAATTAATGTCAATCGTCTGGCTCTCCATATTTATGCTGGGGATAACAATGATGTCATGTAACTCAAAGAAAGAACAACAATTACCGGCTATTGGAAAATCTGTGGCCCTCTTTGATTATTTTTCTTATAAGGGAAATGATGATTTTTATATTTCCAATCCTCTGTCAGATGAAAACTATTTCTATAATCCTATTTTGCCGGGATGGTATTCCGATCCAAGTGTTTGCACAAATGGAGAAGGTGATTATTTCCTGGTAACATCTACATTTACCTATTTCCCCGGCGTTCCTATTTTTCACAGTAAAGATTTGGTGAATTGGAAACAGATAGGGCATGTGTTGAACCGTGCTTCGCAATTAGTGAATATGGAAGGGCAGAACGTGAGTGGCGGTATTTTTGCTCCGGCTATTTCTTATAATCCGCATAACAAGACATATTATATGGTAACAACCAATGTAGGAGCCGGGAATTTCTTTGTGAAGACACAAGACCCGTTTGGTGAATGGTCGGAACCTATTATGTTGCCGGAAGTCGGAGGTATTGATCCTTCTTTCTTTTTTGATGAAGATGGCAAGGCATATATTGTTAATAATGATGAGGCTCCGGATAATAAACCTGAATATAGCGGACACCGTACTATACGCATACAAGAATTTGATGTGAAAACAGATAAGACGATCGGTCCTCGTAAGATTCTTGTAAATAAAGGAGCTCAACCGGCAGACAAACCAATTTGGATAGAAGGTCCTCATTTATATAAAATAAATGGAAAGTATTTCTTGATGTCCGCCGAAGGTGGAACGGGTAACTGGCATTCGGAAGTGATTTTCCGTGGTGATTCTCCGATGGGTAAGTTTCTTCCATGGAAAAACAATCCGATTCTGACGCAAAGACATTTGAATTCTGACCGTCCTAATTCGGTAACCTGTGCTGGTCATGCAGACCTGATTCAAACAAAAGAGGGAGATTGGTGGGCTGTTTTTCTGGCTTGTCGCCCTATTAATAATCAGTTTGAGAATTTGGGACGTGAAACATTTATGATGCCGGTGAAATGGAGTGAAGACGGATTCCCGTACATGACACAAGGAGATGATTTAGTACCTATGATTGTAAAACGTGAAGGTGCGAAACGCGATACGACAGTTACTTATGGTAATTTCGAGTTAATAGAGAACTTTGATTCTCCTATACTTGACATGACCTGGATGACTTTAAGAGCTTCTGCTTCCGATTTATATTCATTGACGGAAACGCCCGGATATCTGACCTTGAAGTGTGCAGATATTAGCGCTACGGAAAAGAAAACTCCGGCATTTGTCTGCCGTCGGTTACAACATCATAAATTTGAATGTGCTACCCGTATGTTGTTCAATCCTTCTAACGATAAGGAAACAGCCGGAATGTTATTGTTTAAAGATGAGACGCATCAATATTTCTTCTGCTTGAATAAAGTGGGTGAGAATAAAAATATTTCTCTGAAACAAATCGGTGAAAAGGAACAGACATTGGCTTCAGATGAAATAGACGCAGATACAAATGAAGTATATTTGAAATTAGTATCTCAAGGAATTGGTTACGATTTCTATTATTCTATTGATGGTGAAAAAAGCTGGAAACTGCTTTGTAAAGATGTAGCCCCCAGTTATCTCTCTACTACAACGGCTGGTGGATTTACCGGTACTACAATTGGATTATACGCTACTTGCAAATAATTATTTTTTTTATATAAATATAATGCTAGTAATTATGGGTGATATTTATAATGATGGCTAACGCACTTAAAAAAAGAATGATGATTAGAAAACAATGTAGTTAATTAACATCTTAAACTAATGGTAATGAAAAATGTAACGAAGAAAATTCAAAAGATTCCTTACTTGTTTCTCCTTATGTTGTTTAGTTTTGTAACAGCATCAGCACAGAAAGGGATAACGGTGAGGGGAACGGTTCTTGACAGTAATGGTGAGACAATCATTGGAGCCTCAGTAGTTTTAAAGGGTAATAATTCAATAGGTACGATTTCAGATATAGATGGAAATTTTGTATTGACCGTACCCAATGAGAAGTCTACCCTTATTGTTTCGTATGTAGGAATGAAACCACAGGAGGTAAAAGTGGTTTCCAAAGGTCTTTTTAAAGTGGTGTTGGAAGATGATACTAAACAACTGGAAGAAGTAGTAGTTGTAGGTTACGGACAACAGAAGAAAGCGAGTGTGGTAGGTGCTATCACGCAGACCACTGGAAAAGTTTTGGAACGGGCGGCTGGTATTTCTGATATTGGTGCGGCGTTAACCGGTAACCTGCCGGGGGTTATAACGACCCAAAGTTCCGGTATGCCAGGTGAAGAAGAACCGAAAATCACAATACGTGGGACTAGTTCATGGAATAATAGTGACCCGTTGGTACTGGTGGATGGCATAGAACGTCCGATGAGCAGTGTGGATATTGCTTCTGTACAATCTATTTCTGTCTTGAAGGATGCTTCTGCAACTGCTGTTTATGGTGTGAAAGGTGCAAATGGTGTCATTTTGGTAACGACTAAACGCGGAACTGAGGGAGCTGCCCAAATAAACATAGCAGCCAATGCCACGATGAAGATACCTTCCAAGCTTCCTAACAAGTTGGATTCTTATGATGCTTTGATGGCACGCAATATGGCTATTGAGCATGAGTTGAGCTTGTATCCGGATTCATGGTCGTACATAAAGCCGCAGTCAATAATTAATAAGTATCGTAATCCGGCAAATTTGGAAGAAGCGGAACGCTATCCGAATGTGGACTGGCAGGATGTATTGTTCAAAGACTATGCGATGTCCTACAATGCAAATGTGAATGTCAGCGGTGGAACTCGGTTTGTAAAATATTTCGCTTCTGTCGATTATGTGCATGAGGGGGACTTGTTCGATGTATTTGATAATGGGCGTGATTATAATTCCGGTTATGGATATGACAGAATTAATGTACGTAGTAATCTGGATTTTCAGATAACCAAGAGTACTGTTTTTAAGGTTAATGTAGCGGGCTCTAATGGATACAAGAAAACTCCTTATAATAATTCCAATTATGATAGCTCGGCCGACTGGTCGATTGCCCAGCAGTGGGCGGGGGCGTATAATATTGCTCCGGATGTATTTCTTCCAAAATATTCGGATGGTTCATGGGGATATTATCCGAATATTTCGAATGTTACCAATCTGCAGAAAATGTTTCATTGGGAGGTACGATGACTACCACTACTACACAGATAACAACTGACTTTGCATTGGAACAGGATTTGAGCTTTATAACGAAAGGATTGAGTGCAAGGGCTATGGTTTCTTGGGATAATACTTTTGTAGAATGGAAGCGCGGTATCAATGACCTATATAACGACGCACAACATAAATGGATTAATCCGGATACAGGGGAGGTCAGTTATAAAAAGTCGTATGACAACAATACAGGTTTTGATTTTATGCAGGGTGTAATGTGGAATACGGAAGGTGGTGAAGTCAAGAATTGGGCGACACAGCGTAACCTTAATTATCAGGCACAGTTAAATTGGGCCCGTAGTTTTGGAAAGCATAATGTTACCCTTATGGGATTGTTCAGTCGTCAAGAAACGGCTACAGGAAGTGAAATTCCTCACTATCGTGAAGACTGGGCATTCCGTACTACTTATAATTGGGCGGATAGGTATTTTATTGAATATAATGGTGCTTATAATGGTTCCGAGAAGTTCAGCAAAGAAAATCGTTTTGCATTCTTTAATTCCGGTGCTATCGGATGGATGGTTAGTGAAGAACCGTTTATGAAATTCTTGAAAGAACGCAGAATTTTGGATATGTTGAAAATTCGTGCTTCTTATGGTGAAATCGGTGATGATAATGTAAAAACACGTTGGTTGTATATGAACCAATGGGCTTACGGCGGAACCTCGTCTTTGGATGTAGATCGTGGTGAAAGTCCATATACTTGGTATCGTGAATCAGCAGTAGGTAATTCTGATGTGCATTGGGAGAAAGTAAAGAAATTGAATTTTGGTATTGATTACTCTTTTTTGGATGGTTTGTTTGCAGGTAGCGTGGAAGTCTTTCGTGATAAACGTACTGATATTCTGGTGGGTGGAAGCGATCGGGCTATTCCTTCTTATTTTGGTACTACAGCAGTTACTGCTAACTTAGGTAAGGTTAGAACCAAAGGTTATGAGTTGGAACTTCGTATCAACAAGACATTTTCCAATAAGATGCGCGTTTGGGCTAATATGAGCATGACCCATGCGGAAAATAAGATACTTGAAAAAGACGATGCTCCATTGTTGGCTGGGTATCAAAAGGTGGCTGGTTATGCCATTGGTCAGAATAAGGCATATATTGATAATGGATATTTGAATTCTTATGACGATGTGATTGGTAGCCCGCAGCATGATACAAACAATTCACAACGTCTTCCCGGAGACTATTATATTGTCGATTTCAATGGGGATGGTGTCGTCGACAGCAAGGACCAAGCTCCTTACGGTTACTCTGATACTCCACAGAATACATATAATGCTACTCTTGGCTTTGAGTGGAAGGGATTTAGTGCTTTTGTTCAGTTCTATGGTGTAAACAATGTGACTCGTGTCGTTCAGTTGACCAGTTTTGGCAGTCAGATGAATACGGTGTATGACCAGGGTAGCTGGTGGTCTGAGGCTGGCGATGCGGCCGATGTTGTAACTCCGCGCTGGTTGTCAAAGGTGAGCGGTTACAGTAATGGTACGCAATACTATTATGACGGTTCTTATATTCGTCTGAAAAATGCAGAGATAGCCTATACCTTTACAGATGGATGGGTGCGAAAACTCGGGGTGAAAAATTTGAAGATTTACTTAAATGGAAACAACTTATGGGTATGGTCTAAGATGCCGGACGACCGTGAATCGAATTTTGCAGGTTCGGGTAATCAAGGGGCGTATCCTACGGTGAAACGTTTCAACTTAGGTGTTAAATTTACATTATAATCAAAGTACTATGAGAAAAATATATAGAACTCTTTTATGCGGTAGCTTATTGCTCTTCTCGTTGGGATTTTCATCTTGTGAGGACTATCTAGACAAGGAAGCTGACTCTACTGTATCTGAAGAAGAAGCATTTAAGAACTTTAGGAATTTTCAGGGGTTTATCGAGGAAATATACAACTGTATTCCTGATAAGGAGAAGAACAATTATACTACTTCCTGGAACTGGGGAGATGATGAAATATTCAACCCGGAAGGTGACAGCCACATGACGCATCAGGTCGATTTGGGTAACTTCCGTGCATGGTCTACCAATAATCAATGCTGGCTCTATCGTACCGGCAGTGATCCTACGGCTACTTATCATCCGAACAGTGACGGCAATGCTAAGTTTAAACATTCACTGTGGCCACATGCA
Organism: Bacteroides sp. AM54-2NS; assembly: GCF_003602935.1. NCBI lineage: Bacteria > Pseudomonadati > Bacteroidota > Bacteroidia > Bacteroidales > Bacteroidaceae > Bacteroides > Bacteroides sp. AM54-2NS. The sequence goes on along the minus strand of NZ_QTMZ01000016.1, from coordinate 61,249 downwards.
TGGTATTGTATACGTAAGGCTAACATCGGTATCGCTAATCTAGAAAGGTTAACGGAAGCTACGGATGAGGAGAAAAAACTGATTGCCGGTCAGCTTTATTTTTTCCGCGCATGGTGGCACTTTGAAATGATGCAATATTTTGGTGGCTTGCCTTATATTGATACAGTCTTATCTGCTACAGAGAAAATGTCTTTGCCACGTCTGAGTTATCAGGAATGTGCAGATAAAGCAGCAGTCGATTTCCGTATGGCAGCGGATTTGCTTCCTATTAATTGGGATAACACAACTGTTGGCAAACAAACCGCGGGTAAGAATGATTTGCGTATCAACAAGATTATGGCATTAGGCTATCTGGGCAAGAATTATCTTTGGGCTGCCAGTCCTCTGATGGAACATGGTGCGCAGCTAGGTGGAAGCAATACTTACAATTACAATACAGAATATGCAAAAAAAGCAGCAGAGGCATTCGGAGAGTTACTGACACTTGTCGAAAGCGGGCAGACGCAATATGCATTGGCGCAGTTTGATTATAGTGATATTTATAATCATACCAAATCGGCATCTGCTTCTAATAGTTATTCTGAAATATTCTATACTACTGGTCAGAACTGGAAAATGCCGGGTACTACAGAAGCTATTTTCCGTGGTCCGTCCGAAGACTTCAACGGTAGTAACTGGAATATGACCAAGTTGTGGGGACCTAAAATTTATGGTTTGGTTGAACATGATAATATCATCCACCAACCTACTGCCAACTATGTGAATTTATATGGTATGGAGAACGGTTTGCCATTGAGTGAAGATGAAACAAAATCCGGTTTTAGAAAGAATTCTCCATTTAGAAATCGTGATGCCCGTTTTTATCATGACATAGTTTTTGACGGATTCCATTATGTCAATGCAGCTATTCCTGAAGCAGACAAGGAATTCTTGCGCTATTGCACTCTGTATACGGGCGGAGCTATGAGAGCCGTGGCCAATGCTAGCCGTACCGGCTATTTCATCCAGAAATTAGTACCGCATCAGGCTAATAAATATGACGAACTCTATAATTGGTCGGGTAACCTGCATACATATTTACCTTACATGCGTTTGGCGGATATTTATCTGATGTATGCTGAGGCTTGTGCGGCAGTAGACGGTGCTGCAGGTAAATCTACGAATTTTGGTAAAACGGCTGAAGATGCGATCAATACTTTGCGTAAACGTGCAGGAGTAGGCCCTGTTGGTGGAGGGGAACCGGGTGATGAAAAAGGTACTCTTTGTCCGGAATATATTTCCAATTCCCAGAAATTTATGGATGAAGTTCGTCGTGAACGTGCTGTCGAGTTGTCTTTTGAAGGTTTCCGCTTTAACGATTTGCAGCGTTGGTTGCTGCTGACCGAAGAGCCCTATACTATTAAGACTTCACAAGAATTCGAACGTGTAGAGAATGAAGACTTTTATAAGAATAATGATCCGGCAGAGGCAGAAGTGAGAAACTTCCGTGAGGAGACTATTTTGAAACGGGTATTTGGAACGAAGCATTACTGGTTCCCCTTATTGGATAATGACGTGTATCTGTATGCTGAATTCCCGCAGAATCCGGGATGGTAATCCCTTATGGTTACTGAATGTATAATTATAAATGAATAAACAATGAAACATATATATAGAAGATTCATTCTCAGTGCAGTGCTTGTTTTTCCGGTTGTTATTTCTGCCGGTGCACAAGAGTTGGCAGGGGATAATGCAAGTTCGCTGCAAAACGATTCGTTGGTGCAGGTGGCTTTCCGAAAGGTTTCTCAGAACAATTTATTAGGAGGTGCCTCAGTAGTAAATGTAGAGGAATTGACGAAGAAAAATTACAATACATGGAGCTTGACCGATATGCAGGGATATGTCGGTGGTTATAATGGTAACTCATTGTGGGGAATGGATGAAAAGCTGATATTGGTGGACGGGGTACCTCGCAATATTGATTATATTTCTCCTACGGAAATCAGCCAAATAACCTTTTTGAAAGGTGCGCAAGCTGTGGTGCTCTATGGAAGTCGTGCGGCTAAAGGAGTAATTATGATTACAACTAAAAGAGGTAAGAGTACGGATCTTCAAGTAGATGTACGCGCCAATACAGGGTTTTATGTCGCAAAGAGTTACCCCGAATATTTAGGTTCGGCCGAATACATGACTCTTTATAATGAAGCACGTGCCAATGACGGGCTCGGTGCTCTCTATAGTGCGGAGGATATTTACCATTATGGATCCGGTGAGAATCCTTATCGTTATGCTAATGTGAATATGTATTCGTCGGACTATATCAAGAAGGCATATAATCGTTCGGATGTTACAGCCGAAATTTCGGGTGGCAATCATCGTGCCCATTTTTATACGAATATAAATTATCTTCGTTCCAATGACGTTTTCAAAATCGGTGAAGCGAAGCATAATGGGACCAATGGTTTAAATATTCGCGGTAACGTAGATTTGACATTGAATGACTTTATTACAGCTTATGTGAATGCTAAAGTATCTTTCTATTCACGTCGTAGTGCCAATGGGTCTTATTATTGGAGTGCGGCATCTACATTGCGTCCCAATCGTATTTCTCCGTTGATTCCGTTGAGTTATATTGATGCAAATGCAGCCAGTGCATGGGATTTGGTGGCGAATAGCAATAATATAGTTGATGGAAAATACTTTTTGGCAGGAACACAATCTGATATGACAAATGTATTTGGCGATTATTATGCTTCAGGTTATAGCAAAGCAACAGATCGTTCGTTCCAGTTTGATGCGGGAGTGAACATTGGTTTGGACAAGGTGTTGAAAGGACTCTCTTTTCATACTCGGTTTTCTGTAGATTACTCTACTGCTTATATTACTTCTTATAATAACAGCTATGCCACATATGCGCCTACCTGGTCTAATAATGGCGGGAAAGATATTATTGTCGGTTTGACAAAATACAATGAGGACAAGAAGTCCGGTGTGCAGAATATCAGCGGCAGTTCGGATAACCAGACTGTTTTATTCTCCGGCCAGTTCGATTACGAAAACACTTTAATGATGATCATCATTTTGCTGCCATGTTAATAGCCTCTGGTTATCAACAAAGTTATTCAGGAGAATATCATAAGACAAGCAATGTAAATTTGGGCATGCAGTTGGGATATAACTTCCGCAATAAATATTATGCCGATTTTGGTGGGGCTGTTATACATTCTGCAAAGTTGGCTCCGGGACATCGTAATGCTTTCTCACCTTCTTTGACATTGGGCTGGAAATTATCAAACGAGAGCTTTCTGGAAAATTCTCCGGTAGTGGACGAACTGATGTTGAGTGTGTCCGGTAGTATCTTGAATACGGATTTGGGAATTGACAACTATTATATGTATGATGGTTATTACAACCAGTCGGACGGTGCATGGTGGGGATGGCGCGAGAGTGTATCCCTACACTCTACTAACTCCAAACAAGGGGCGAATGAAGACTTGAGCTTTATCAAGCGTAAAGAGCTTTCAGTTAATCTGAAAACTTCTTTATGGAACCGGATGATAACAGCGGATGCATCTTTCTTTGTTAATTCAATCGAGGTAAAATCGTGACTTCTACTACTCAGTATCCGGAGTATTTCTTCACTTATTATCCGACTGCTTCGTTTCGTCCGTACATCAACTACGATAATGACCGTCGCATGGGATTTGATTTCAACGTAAACTACAACAAACGTTTCGGCAAGGTTGATTTTACAGCGGGCGTTACCGGAACTTACTATACAACGAAAGCTACCAAGCGGGATGAATTGTATCAGGATAAATACCAATACCGTAAAGGATATGCTGTTGACGGTATTTGGGGATTACAGTGCATCGGATTCTTCAAGGATGAGCAGGACATCATCGATTCTCCAGAACAGCGTCTTGGCGGTACAATAAGACCGGGTGATTTGAAGTATGTAGATCAGAATAATGACGGTATAATTGATGATAAAGATCAGGTTTATCTGGCTCGTGGAGGTTGGTATGGAGCTCCCTTGGCGTTGGGTATAAACTTGACTGCTAAATGGAAAGGATTAACTTTCTTTGTATTGGGTACAGGTGAGTTTGGCGGACATGCCATGAAAAACAACGAGTCTTATTATTGGATATCCGGTGAAGATAAATACTCGGCAGTAGTCCGGGGGCGTTGGACTCCGGAAACGGCAGCAACAGCTACTTATCCGCGTCTGACTACAGAAAGTGGAACTAATAACTTTTATTCTTCCGACTTCTGGATGTATAAGACGGATGCTTTCCGTTTGGCAAAAATACAGGTCACGTATGACCTGCCTTCCAAGTGGTTTAAGAATAGTTTTGTTCATGGAGTATCCGCATATATCAGCGGTTCTGATTTGCTCACAATATCCAAGGAACGCAAGGCGCTGGAATTGAATGTTGGCTCCAGCCCGCAATGCCGCTTCTATAATTTAGGTGTGACTGCAACTTTCTAATACAGATTATTTCAATAATTAAAGAACGAAATTATGAAAAATATATTCAAATTATTGGCTTTCTTACCTCTGCTGACTGCTTGTGACGATTTGTTTGAACCGGCACTAGAGAACAACAGAGATCTTGAGGCTATGTATAAAGAACCGAGCTATGCGCAGGGTATACTTGCGAACGCTTATATTATACTTCCTTACGAAACTTCACCTACAAGTGACTTGGCTACGGATGATGCTGTGACTAATGAGATTTCCAGTAACTATCTGCGAATGGCTACAGGTTCCTGGACTGCCAATAATAATCCGGTTTCCCAGTGGCAGAATCGTTTCAATGCTATCCAGTATATCAATCTTTTTTTGGAGAATGTAGATAAGGTAGAATGGGCAAAAGATGAACGTATCTCTACCATGTTTCTTGATCGTTTGAAAGGAGAGGCTTATGGGTTGCGTGCACTGCATATGTATTATTTGTTACGTGCACATGGTGGCAAGATTGCGGACGGCACATTGATGGGAGTACCTATTATTTTGAAATCGGAAGGACCGGATGCGGATTTTAATCATGCTCGTGCCACTTATTCCGATTGCGTGAAGCAAATAATGGAAGATGCTGATAAGGCTATCGAATTATTGCCGCTCGATTATAAGAAATTTGCAGATAGTGAGATACCGGAAAAATATAAAAACATCGGTGTGACGAATGCGAGTGATTATCGGCGTGTTTGTGGTGAAGAATATAGAGGGTTGATGAGCGGACGGATTGCATTGGCAGTCCGTGCACAAACGGCTCTGTTAGCTGCCAGTCCGGCATTCCAAAGCGGGTCGGGAATGACTTGGGAACAAGCTGCCGATTATGCTGCTGAAATTATAGAGAAAGCTAACGGTGGCGGCGGCTGCGGGCTGGATGCAGATGGATTGGAGTGGTATACACTTGCGGATAAAGATTATGGAACGGGCGGCAGTCCCGCCGAGGTTATTTGGCGTAGTAGTACAGATGATAATAATACATTGGAAACAGCTAACTTCCCTCCATCACTTTACGGAAACGGTCGTGTCAATCCTACCCAGAATTTGGTGGATGCCTTTCCTATGGCGAACGGTTACCCTATTTCTGAAACATCAGGCAATTACGATGCAGAAAACCCGTATGATAACCGTGATCCGCGTTTGGCAAAATACATCGTTTACAATGGTAGCAAGCAAGGTCCTAGTGATACGGAAATTATTACAGGAACTTACGGAACGAATACAGACGTTGTGAATAAGGAAAGCGGAAGGTCTACTCGTACAGGTTATTACTTGCGGAAACTATTGCGTAAAGAGTGTAACCCTAATTCACAGTATAATACAAAGAAGAAGCATTATACCGCACGTATCCGTTATACAGAGATGTTTCTGATTTATGCGGAGGCGGCTAATGAGGCTTGGGGACCACAGAATAATCATGGACATCTTTTTAGTGCTTATGATGTAATCAAAGCCATTCGTACGCGTGCCGGTTTAGGTATCGATAATGGAGATGCTTATTTGGAGAGCATAAAGGATAATAAAGACAAGATGCGTGAACTAATCCGTAATGAACGCCGTATCGAACTTTGTTTTGAGAATTTCCGTTTTTGGGATTTACGTCGCTGGAATGTTGATTTGACCAAACTGAATGAAACTGCTCTTGGGGTGGAAATAAGCAAGAATGGTTCTGTAATGAACTACTCTCCGCTTACGGTAGAGAAAAGAAAGTATGAGGAGTATATGATTTACGGGCCAATACCTTTTGCTGAAGTAATGAAGTGGAGCAATCTGGAACAGAATGTCGGTTGGAAATAATTGTAAAATAATAAATAATGAAGCATATGAAATTAATTAAATTAATATTTGCCATGTCAGTTGGAGTCTTTGTTTCATGGACGATGACATCCTGTGAAAATCAAGATAATGAATTTCCTGATTATGAGGGCGGCACTTCAGTCTATTTTGCAACCCAGTATCCGGTGAGAACGTTGGTTATGGGTGAAGATGAGTATGATACGACGCTGGACAATGCTCATAAATGTAAGATTAATGCTACTATGGGCGGTGTTTATGCTAATAAGAAGGATATCACGATAGATATTGAAGTAGACAATACATTATGTGATAACCTTTATTATTCGTATACTTCTGCATCTGAAAATGTGCCGGTAAAAGCTATGCCTCCAACTACTATACATTATCTGATGATAAGATCACTCTGAAGAATGTATTGATGGATGGTGTGGAAGTCTCATTTACTGATGCTTTTTTTGCTGATCCCGAAGCATTGACCGCTACCTATGTTATACCTTTGGTAATGACAGGTGTGACTAATGCTGACCGTATTTTGAATGGTACTTTGTCCGAAGGGGCAGAAGCCGTCAGATGTAATTCGTCAGTGTGGTTGGTGCAACCACAGGATTATGTACTTTATTGTGTGAAATACATCAATAAATGGACTGGTAAGTATCTGCGTCATGGCGTGGACAAAGTGACAGAAAACGGGACAACTACCGAGAATGATCGCCATAACGAGTATGTAGAAGATGATGAAATATGTCAGACTGTAACAAAATCTTTGACTGAAACCATTCTTACAGTTACTACCAATTTAGGGACAACAGACAATCCGCGTAATATCAGTTATAAGTTGCTGCTGGTTTTTAATGGCGATGAATGTGTGGTTTCCGGGTTGGACGGCGTTACGGCTACTGGTACTGGTAAGTTTGTTCAAGACGGTGAGAAGAATAGTTGGGGTAATAAAGACCGTGATGCCATTTATTTGAAGTATACTGTGGATTTCAGTAATGGATTAAAGCTTGAAACAGAAGATACACTGGTTGCGCATAGTCGTGGCGTGGCAAGAGAAGATTTTACGCCGATCTATGTGAAGAATTAATCGTTAAATCTAGAAGAATATGAAATACTATAATAGAATTTTACTGCTTGCTATGGTTGCCGGAATAACTGTATCTTGTGCAGATGCGCTTTTTGCGGACTACAAGACAGAGAAACCGGAGAGTCTGAAAAAGTATGAGTACTTGAACGAATATGGTGATTTGAAAACATATATTGACCGTATCTCCCATCCCGACTTCAAGTTGGGAACGGGGGTCACGGTGAGTGATTTCTTGAAGCAAGATTTGGTTTATACTTTGACTGTCAACAACTATGACGACGTGACGGCTGGTAATGCCATGAAATATAGCTCCTGTGTAGATGCCAAAGGAAATATGGATTTCGGCACAGTCAAGAAGTTTGTGAAAACTGCAAAAGAAACAGGAATTAGTATTTATGGGCATACGCTCTGTTGGCATTCACAGCAGCAAAATGCTTATTTGAATGGGCTGATTGCGGATAAAGAACCGGAACCGGTTCCTGGTAGTTCAGAAATCGCACTTCATATAAAAACCTCGAAACCTCAAGCGAATGTATGGGATTGGGAATTGTATTATGATTTGGATGAAGCATTAATAGCAAATCAAGAATATACTATAAGTGTGCGGATGAAGGCTTCTTCGGCTATAACCTTTCCGTTCTGGCCGGGGAAGAAAGATGGGACTGACACTCAATATGGTGCAGGGACCTTTTCAGCGGGTGAGCAATGGTCAACTAACACATTCACGTTTACGCCTTCTGCTGATATCGATAGGTTACGGTTCTGTTTCGGTTTGTTTGGCGGTGATTTGTATTTTGATGATTTAACATTGACTGCCTCGGGCTCTGATAGAAATTTGATTATGAACTCTACTTTCGAAGAAAGCAAAGATCTGTCCCGATGGAGTAAAGCGAGTTGGATTGATTTTGCTTATGGGATAGAGGAGGTCCAGGAAAGTGGATCCGTGTTAACTAATGTATATATATTAGAGGATGACTTTTCAAGCGGAACAGCTATGATGGGTTGGGGAAATAACTCGACTCGGCAGGTGATTGACGGAGTACATCAAATGACAAATCCGTCGGAAGTAAATTCTTGGGAGGCACAGGCTGGCTATGATTTTTCAGCTCCTTTGACAGAAGGGACTACCTATTTCTTAAAGATGAAGATTAAAGGCAGTGTAGCAGGTAGTATTGGAGCGGTCTTTCAAAAACCGGACGGATTTGCCGGGCGTGGTGACTTCCCTTCCATACCAATTACAACAGAATGGGAAGAGGTTACTGTATTTACCAACTGCACGGGAGATGCGGCTACTCGTATTCTTTTTAATTATGGGAAGTATGCCGGTACCATCTATATTGATGATTTGTCTATATATTGGCAGAAGTCGGGTAATACGATTCCTCTGACTCCTGAAGAGAAAGAAGAAATCCTCACGAACGAACTGGAACGTTGGATTAAAGGTATGTTGGAATCTTGCGGTGGTTATGTTAAGGCATGGGATGTCGTGAATGAACCTATTTCCGGAAAAGATTCGGATGGGGATGGCTATTACGATCTTCAGTCAGCTTCTCAAACAGATGATAATGGTGTTTCCGGTGAAAACTTCTATTGGCAGGATTATTTGGGTGATGATTACGCCCGTATTCCGATTAAGTTTGCGCGTAAGTATTTTGCGGAGTCCGGTGGTAACCCTGATGAGTTGAAGCTTTTTATTAACGACTATAATCTGGAATCCGACTGGGATCAGAATAAGAAGTTAAAGAGCTTGATACATTGGATCGAACGTTGGGAGTCTGACGGGGAAACAAAGGTGGACGGTATCGGTACTCAAATGCATGTGTCTTACTATATGAATCCTGCTACTCAGGCTAGTAAGGAAAACGCCATTATCAATATGTTTACCCTGTTAGCTTCTACCGGTAAGCTCATAAAGATCACAGAATTGGATATGGGTATTGTCGATGCAGCTGGTGAAACGATACTGACAGAGAATCTGACAGACGAAATGCAGCAGAATATGTCTGATTTCTATCAGTTCATTATTGAGAAATATTTTGAGATTATTCCGGTGGCACAGCAATATGGCATCACTCATTGGAGCCCGACAGACAGCCCTTCTGAAAACTCCTTCTGGAGAAAAGGACAGCCAATTGGTCTGTGGGATTTGAATTACAACCGCAAACCTGTCTATGTCGGTTTCCTTGAAGGTTTGAGAAATGGTACTGCCAGTAAATAAATGAGATAGAAAACTATCATGTAGTTTATGCTGATTTAGATTAGGCACGCTCGTCCGGATAGCGGAGTCTCTCGATAGAGCTCCGCTATTATTTTAAATAGATGTAATTAAATAGATTGATGAAATTATGAAAAGAATAATAGGTATATTAACTTTGTCTTGTCTGTTGTTTTCTGCTTGTGGCAAGGATGAAATTCCGCAAGAGGAAAACGAAAAAAAAACAGAAGAAACAACACCCGGTGATGATACCGGCGGTGATGAATCGGATGATGATCCTGATTCTCCGAAGCTGGTTGTTCCTTTACATGTAGAGGGACGTTATCTGAAAAATGAACAAGGGAAAATTGTCAACTTGCATGGATTTACGCAGACTTATAGTCCTTATTTTAATAACAACGCATGGAGTAATTATGATGTAAGCAGTTGTCTTAGCTATAACAAAAGTATGGTGGATAAAATACTGGCTGCCGGATGGAAATTTAACTTTGTACGTCTGCACATGGATCCTTATTGGAGTGATGATACTACGTTGCCTTATGTGCGTTATGAAGGACATGAACGTTTCTCGGAAACACGTTTCAAGAAGTACCTGAAAGAGTTATTTGTCCCAATGGCGGAATATTTTATTTCTAAAGGGATGTATGTGGTGATGCGCCCGCCGGGAGTTTGTCCACATGCAGGTGATACTGAAGATAACAGGTATCTAGGTATAGAGTTGGGAGATTCTTATCAGGAGTTTCTGCTGAAAGTATGGGACATTGTATCGCAGAATGCTGTTGTGAAGAATAATCCCGGGATTATGTTCGAGTTGGCTAATGAACCCGTTCATATAAAAGGTACAGACGGTAAATATGGTGGTGACGGTGATGCTTGCTTCATCAATATGCAAAAGTATTTTCAGGCGATTGTTGATAAAATACGTGGAAATGCTTGTAACAATATCATTTGGGTACCCGGATTGGGCTGGCAATCTCAGTATAGTGGCTATAAAGACCATCGTATCGAAGGAGGAAATATTGGTTTTGCCGTACACTGTTATCCGGGCTGGTATGGAAGTGATGCCGAACAGGACAGTGGTGAAGGAAATGGCTCCTCTACAGGAGGGGGATATGAACCTTTCCAACGTGGTTGGGACAAGCAAGTAGGTCCGGTAGCTAGTTTTGCTCCTGTCATGGTGACTGAGATAGACTGGGCACCGAAGAAATATGATGCAACATGGGGGAAAAGTATTACGGGAGTGGCGAAAGGCGAAGGTTTTGGAGCTAATTTCAAATACATAGCCGATCAATCCGGCAACGTTTCCTGGCTGTTCTTTACTACAAAGTCTCATGAATTGGCTGCTTTTAAGGATGTAGCGGGTGAACCGGGAAACTATACTTTTTTGAATGATCCAGAAGCGTGCCCGTGGGCTATTTATCACTGGTTTAAAGAGTATGCCGAAATGGATGAATAATAATATCAGTTTTGTTACAAGATGAAGAAGATTATATTATTAAGTTGTTTGTTATGTGCAGGCATATTTGCCTTTGCACAAGACCCTAATTTCCATATTTACCTTTGTCTGGGACAATCCAATATGGAAGGAAATGCAAAGATTGAGGCCCAGGATACATGCAATGTCAATGAACGCTTTCTGATGATGGCGGCTGTTGATTGTCCGTCTTTGGGACGCGTCAAAGGACAGTGGTATAAGGCTGTTCCTCCGTTGGTACGTTGCCATACAGGGTTAACACCGGCCGATTATTTCGGACGTACGTTAGTGGAAAGGCTGCCTGATAATATTAAGGTAGGTGTCATCAATGTAGCTGTAGGTGGTTGCAGGATTGAACTGTTTGATGAGGAGAATTGCGAAGAGCATATTGCCTCTCAACCGGAATGGCTGAAAAATACCGCGAAAGCGTATGGTAATAATCCTTACCGTAGACTAAAAGAATTGGCTGTAGAAGCACAGAAAGCCGGTGTGATTAAAGGTATCCTCTTGCATCAAGGCGAGTCTAATACCGGTGATAAAGAGTGGCCTCAAAAAGTAAAGAGAGTCTATGAGAATCTGTTGAGGGATTTGAATCTTCAGGCAAAGGATGTTCCCTTACTGGCAGGAGAAGTGGTACATGCCGACCAGAATGGCAGATGTGCAAGCATGAATGAGATAATCAATACGCTACCGCAAGCGATTCCGACTGCGTACGTGATTCCTTCTTCGGGCTGTTCTGCCGCAGAAGATAATTTGCATTTCACGGCAGAAGGATACAGGAAATTGGGAGTGCGGTATGCCGAGAAACGACTCCTTTTGTTGGAGAAGGAACCAAACTCCGGGATTACTACCGAACCGGCATCCACTAATATTCCGGGATATGACTATCCCCGGGTGGATAAAGAGGGGCGTGCTCATTTTCGTTTCTATGCTCCGCAGGCTACCAAGCTACAAGTGGATTGTTGCGGAAAGAAGTATGATATGTGGAAAGATGCCGGAGGACTCTGGACGGCAACGACCAACCCTCTGCCTGTAGGATTCCATTATTATTTCTTGATAGCAGACGGAGTGTCGGTAACAGATCCTTCCAGCTACACGTTCTTCGGTTGTTGCCGTGTGGCAAGTGGTATCGAAATCCCTGAAGGTGAAGAGGGGGATTATTATCGTCCTCAACAAGTACCTCACGGGCAAGTTCGTTCCTGTACGTATTACTCCGAAATGCAGAAAGAGTTCCGTCGGTGTATGGTATATACGCCGGCAGAGTATGAAACTCATCCGAAGAAGCGCTATCCGGTATTGTATCTGCAACATGGCATGGGTGAAGATGAAACCGGCTGGAGTACGCAGGGAAAGATGAATCATATTATGGACAACTTGATTGCATCCGGTCAGTGTGTGCCGATGCTCGTGGTGATGGATAGCGGTGATGTGGAAGCTCCGTTCCGGCCGCGTCCGGGAAAAGATGTGAACGAGGAGCGGGCTTTGTATGGCGCCACCTTTTATGACGTTATTCTGAAAGACCTGATTCCTATGATAGACCGGACATTCCGTACGAAAACCGACCGCGAACACCGTGCTATGGCAGGACTCTCGTGGGGAGGACATCAGACTTTCAATACGGTTCTGCCTCATCTCGATAAGTTTTCTTATATCGGAAGTTTCAGCGGGGCGATTTTTGGTCTGGATATGAAGACTTGTTTTAACGGAGTGTTTGCGGATGCGGACAAATTCAATAAGAAAGTGAATTATTTCTTTCTCGGCTGTGGCACGGAGGAACAAATGGGAACAAAGAAGATGGTGGATTCACTCCGGAAACTGGGTATCGAGGTTGATTATTATGAATCGCAAGGCACAGCGCATGAATGGCTCACGTGGAGACGTTGCCTGAAAGAATTTGTACCACATTTATTTAAACACTGAAAATAGCATGAAAATGAAATCTACATTTATTGCAGCCACATTGTTGCTCGTTTCGGTTATGACCGAAGGAGGACTGTCGGCACAAAACCCGATTGTGCAAACTTGCTTTACTACAGACCCGGCCCCTATGGTGCACGACGGCACCTTGTATGTGTATACGGGACACGATGAAGACAAAGCGGATTTTTTCTGGATGCAGGAATGGCGTGTATATTCTACCAAAGATATGGTGAACTGGACCGATCACGGCTCTCCTCTTGCCATCGAATCATTCGACTGGGCGGACGACCGTGCCTGGGCAGCACAGTGCATCGAACGTAATGGTAAGTTTTATTGGTATGTCTGCCTGCATTCCAAACTTTCCAATACGATGGCAATCGGTGTGGCGGTAGGCGATTCGCCTGTCGGTCCTTTTAAAGATGCCATCGGCAAACCGCTTCATGACGGGAGCTGGGACTATATTGATCCTACGGTCTTCATTGATGATGACGGTCGTGCTTATCTGTATTGGGGAAATCCGAATATCTATTATGCAGAACTGAATGACGACATGATTTCCTTGAAAGGTGAAGTGGGCAAACTGGAACAAACTGTTGAGAGCTTTGGTGCACCCAATCCGGAAAAGCGTGTCAAAGGTGTTAAGTATAAAGATACTTATACAGAAGGTCCATGGCTTCATAAACGGGAAGGAAAATACTATCTTCTTTATGCTGCCGGAGGTGTACCCGAACATATTGCCTATTCCATGAGTGACGGACCTCTTGGCCCGTGGAAGTATATGGGAGAAATCATGCCTTTACAAGATACGGGTTCGTTTACTAACCATTGTGGAGTGATAGACTATAAAGGCAATTCTTATTTCTTCTATCATACGGGTAAGCTGCCGGGTGGTGGAGGCTTCGGGCGAAGTGCGGCGGTGGAGCAATTTAAGTATAACGCTGACGGCACTTTCCCGATTATTAATGCTACCCGGGAAGGGGTGTCACCGGTAGGTACGCTCAATCCTTACGAAAGGGTGGAAGCTGAAACAATTGCTTTTTCTGAAGGTGTGAAGTCCGAACCAAATGTGAAAACCGGTATATATATATCTGAAATTCATAATGGAGATTATATAAAGGTACGTGAAGTGGATTTCGGCAATAAATCCCCCAAACGGTTCACTGCTACCGTTGCCAGTGCCCTTCGTGGCGGAACACTTGAAGTACGTACAGACAGTATAAGCGGACCATTAATTGCGGAACTGACTATTCCTTCAACGGGAGGTTGGGAATGCTGGAAAACATTGCGGACTGATATTGTAAAACCGGTCACAGGAATACAAGATATTTATTTTGTATTCAAAGGACGTAAAGGCTGCAAACTTTTTAACTTCGACTGGTATAGGTTTAGTAAATAATTACTCTCAAGCTTTGTGAATAAACGAAAGATTCATCATGGTCTTTCGTTTATTTATGTACTTTTGTATATGAATACACTTTTCGGTATTCATATTGATTTATGACACATGATGATATTATAAAAATAACGCAAACGGCGGAAAGTGCTGTATTGGAATTTAAGGAAACGACCGGTCAATTAGAACGTGGTATGGAGACTCTCTGCGCATTCCTTAATGCACGAGGAGGGACTGTGCTATTCGGTGTAAGTGATAGCGGTAGAATCAAAGGACAAGATATAAGCGACAAAACCAAGCGCGACATAGTTGAAGCTATCCGGCGGATTGAACCGACAGCGCCTATTGAAATTTCTTATGTTTCTGTTCTCAATACCGATAAATTCGTCGTGGCTCTCAAGCTGAAGAACTGTCTTATTTACGCCCTTTTACATATAAAAGCCGGGCATATCAACGCATAGAAAGCGTAACTACTGCTATGCCGCAGGAAATGTACAATCAATTGTTGATGCAGCGTGGCGGTGCTTATTGTTGGGAAGCGATGACCAACGTGAACCTGAAAATCGAAAATCTTGATGAAAACGCCATAATGGGTGCAGTAAGAGCCGGCATTCGGAGCGGGCGCTTGCCTGAAGCTACTATACGTGAAGAAATTCCTGCTATCCTCGAAAAGTTCAACTTACTGTATGACGGGAAGTTGAATAATGCCGCCGTCGTGCTTTTTGGAAATAAATTTTATGACTATCCACAATGTCTGTTGAGGTTGGCTCGCTTCAAAGGAACAGGTAAAGAAGAGTTCATTGACAATCAGCGCGTACAAGGTAATATTTATAAGCTACTGGATGCCGCTATGGCTTTCTTCTTCAAACATCTTTCTATTTCTGGCAAAATCGAAGGGCTTTATCGGGAAGAAGAATTAAGTATTCCTTATAAGGCATTGAGAGAGAGTTGTATTAATGCTTTTTGTCATAGAGCATACGGCCATCCGGGTAGTTCGGTCGGAATCGCTATCTATGATGATCGAGTAGAGATTGAAAATACAGGAACTTTTCCTGCTGATGTGACATTGGAGAATTTGTTAAAAGAACATCATTCCAAACCTCAAAATCCGCTTATTGCTAATGTATTGTATAAAAGTGAGATTTTGGAAAGCTGGGGACGGGGTATTGGACTCATGATGAGTGAATGTCGTCGTGTCGGTATTCCTGAACCGGAATTTCATACTGATGGAAGTTTTGTATGGGTGGTGTTCAGATATGAAGAAGAGAACACCAATAAGCATCCGACAAGCATCCGACAAGCACCCGACAAGTACCCGACAAGCACCCGACAAGTAAAGACTCTTGTCGAGTTGATTGGTGAAGATATGTTTTCTGTAAAGGAACTGATGGGATTAATGCAATTGAAAGACCGAGAGAACTTCTTGAACAATTACCTTAATCCGGCAATAGAAGCTGGTCTGGTTGCACCATTGTATCCGGAAAATCCCAAACACCCTAAACAGAAATATCACTTGACGGAAAAAGGAAAAGAATAGTCGGAATAATATAGGTAACTATAATTCTTGAAGATTATTCTTTCTTCCCCAACTGCTCTTTCATATACATTGAAGGCGGCATTCCATACAATTCTTTGAATGTTGTCGAGAAATTATTAGGATCAGTGAATCCTGTTAACATGGCTATCTCGGATATGGTATGCTGTTTTTCGGACAATAAACGAGCGGCTTCTTTTAAACGTATATTACGTATAAAGTCACGGGTTGTCTGGTTGGTGAGCTCCTTGAGTTTCCTGTGAAGATGTACGCGGCTGATACCTACTTCGGTGGTGATTGTCTCTATTGTCAAGTTAGGGTTACCGATGTTTTCATTGATCACTTTCATAATACGTTCCATCAATTTCTCATCGGGTGATTTCACTTCCAGTTTCTGAACCTTGTTCTCCAGATTTTGCTGGCCTGTAAATACTTTGCGTAACTGCTGCCGTGTATTAATCAGATTTTCTACCGTCTTTTGCAGAATTTCGATATTGAATGGCTTCATGATATAGGCGTCGGCTCCTGTATTCAGACCTTCAAGGTTGTCTTCTTCCCTCGTTTTCGCGGTAAGCAAAATGACTGGGATATGGTTGAGATTTACATTCTGCTTGATCTTCCGGCATAAGGTAAGTCCGTCCATTTCGGGCATCATGATGTCACTAATGACTAAATCCGGAGTCTTTTTAAATATTTGCTCTAATGCTTCTTTACCATTACGGCTTTCCATGATATGAAATTTGTCCCCAAACTCCTTCGCTATATAATTTCGGATTTCTTCGTCGTCTTCTACAACTAATACGCGATATTTAGTTTTTACCCTGACTTTCTTTTCTTCCTCATTTTCTATAATGGGAGAGATGACAGGAACAGTTGGTATGGTTACTGTTACCTTTTGCTCATTGTTGTCAACTTCTTCAGGTCGTAGATGCTTGTTACCCAACGGCAGCCGGATAATAAAACGGCAACCCGGTTGTTCTTTATTATTTTCTACATAGATAATTCCATGATGTAATTCCACTAATGAACGAGTAAGATGTAATCCTATTCCTGTTCCGCCTTTCGGATTCTGTTGGCTGTTACGGATCTGATAGAAACGTTCGAAGATATGTTCTTTTTCCTGTTCATCGATGCCTGTTCCGGTATCCGCGATAATTATTTCGGCATATTGTTTCAAGGGATCGGGCAGTGTATTATCTTCTCCCGTACGGATGGTAATATCTATGTTTCCTTTTTCAGGAGTAAACTTGAAGGCATTAGACAGAATATTCAGGATAATCTTATCAAAATTACCTGTGTCTACCCATACATTCAGTTCCCGGAGCGTACTGTGAAGTTGTAGTTGGATATTTTTTGTATTTGCCTGTTGACCGAAAGTTGTACATAAATCTTCTATAAAAGGAATAATATTGGTCTCCCGGAACATCAGGAACATTTGTCCTTTATCAATTTTCCGAATATCCATTAGTTGATTGACAAGATTCAGAATACGTTCCGCATTTCTGTAGATAATATGATATATTTTCAGGCGTTCATTGTTCTCCTCATTCTTAATCAGTTTCTGTAGAGGGCTGATGATTAGAGACATCGGAGTGCGTATTTCATGAGAGATGTTGATAAAGAACTGCAATTTTGCTTCATTGATTTGTTCGGCATGGATATGTTGCAGCATTTCCTGATGCATTCTGTACCGATGTCTGATCTGAAGAATAATGATAAATATAATGGTCAGTAATAATAAGGAGTAGATAACTTTGGCCCACCATGAAGCATACCATGCAGGAGATATAAAGATGGTAATTTCTTTTATATTTGAATACACAGTGTTGTCTTTTGCTCTGATTTTAAAGTTATAGGTACCGGGTTTCAGATTGCTGAATGAGATACGGTTTACACCTTTGGGCAAACTAATCCATTTTTCATCGTTGATAGAATAAAGGTAGTTGATGTGTTCGGGGGCATTTAATTCCAGAGTGGCAAACTCGATACTGAACACATTGTCTTTATGGGATAGATAAAACTCTTTAGCGTTGAATACAGGGCAGTTGATAATATTGTGAATACCGGATTTCATTCCTTTTCTAACCGGATTGTTATGCAGGAAAAAGTCGGTAATCCGGATATTCCATGTTTTTGCCGGATTGATAATGTCTTGCGGATTGAAATAGGTGATACCATTCATTCCGCCAAACCAGATAATACCTTGTTTATCTTTGAAGGAGGCATTCTTGTAGAACTCATTTCCCTGTAATCCGTCGCTGACATAATAATTGATAAATTTGTCGTTTTTCTTTTGGAATTGGGAAATTCCGGCATTGGTGCTTATCCAAAGAAAATCTTTTCCATCTCCTTGTATGGCATATATTGTATTACTGGGCAATCCGTCTGCAGTAGTATAAGTGGTTAGTTCTTTCGTATTTTTATTCCAACCGGATAATCCTTCGGAACTGCCCAACCAGACAACTCCTTCGTCATCTTCAAAGATTGAATAAATAACATTTTGTGAGAGTATCTTATGACTTTGAAAATCAGGACTGTCAAGGTCTATACAGTTGACGCCGTCATAAGTTCCGACATACAGTTTATTATCATCGGAATAGTGCAGGCAACCTATCCATTCGTTGATTAGAGATGTCTGAGATTGTACGGATGTAAATTCTTTCGTTTTCAGGTCATAGTAGAACAAACCGAATCCCATTGTCGCAATCCAGAGACGCTTGTTTTTATCTTCTGCGAAATCATATACACGTTGTATATAGTTGTTGTTCTTATCTACCAGTTTGTACTGGTAATCGCATAATCCTGTCTGTTTGTTCAGTTTTCCCATACCGTTGATAAAGGAGCCAATCCACATATTGTGTTCGGAGTCTTCATACAATTTAATAACAGTTGAGGGAACTGAATGAGGATGGGTGGTGTGTGAGAAATGTTTTGCCGGCTCCAATTTTTCTGTAAGGGCATAAATACCGTCGTTATCCGTTCCCACCCATAGAGTCCCGTTATTATCTTTGCAGAACGAAGTAATGCAACAGGATCCTATGCAATTTTTATCTGTTGATTTATGTCCGATATACTTAAAGCTGTTGGTGCGGGCTGGGATTAATATAACTCCTTTCTGGTAAACTGCTAACCATAAGTTACCCGAATTGTCCTTTAGGATGGAGTGTATTTTCGAGTTCCCCGAATCGAAATAATTATTGTCAAACTTGTATTCGGAGATTTCGTGTGTTCGGATATTATAAATGACTACTCCCTTGCCGTCAGTGCCGATATACAATTCATTGGGTATCCCGGAATAAAGGAAACAAACAGGAAGTTCGCCTTTCTCTTTCAAATCGATTGGAACAAAGGTTTTACGTTCTTTATCGTAAATGAATAGTCCTTTTCGTATACTTCCTACATAGATGTTGCCTCGTTGATCCTCACATATACTTTTGACGTATCCGTTGTCTTTAGACAAGTGTAACGTAAGCTGATTGTCGGGAGTGAGTTGATATACTCCTTCTTCCCCTTTTGCCATCCATACATTTTGTTTTTTATCTTCAAACAGGCTTCCGGGTGAAGTGACTGCAATATCGACTTTCCGGACAGTCAACAGATGGTCTTTGATGTCCAGCTTGCACAACACATTTCCGGATACCCATATCTCTCCGTTTTTTCGCTCGATGAAAGAATTAATGTTGCTTTCAAGCGTTTCTCCGGTATCTTCCAATTTGGCAAGTGGAGTAAAATTGTCCGTGGCCGGATCATACATTTGAATTCCTATATATGTGCCGATAAGCAAATGACCTTTGCTGTCTTCAAAAACAGTACGAACAAAATTGTGGGCTAACGAATGTTCGTTATTGGGCTCATGTTTGTATATGGTAAATTTAGCACCGTCATAACGGTTCAGACCATCTTCTGTTGCAATCCAAATGAAGCCGTTCCGGTCTTGATATATTTGATTAATCAGACTACTGGAGAGCTCTTTGTCAGTAGTGAATAACTTAGGAGATTGCCCGTTGCATAACAAAGAAAACAATAATAATAGAAAAGTCAATACATTTCTCATAGTCAATAGATCGTTGTTGGTAGTACAAAGAAAACTAAAAACCTACATATAACCTAATAAAAGATGAATATTTTCATTAGGCTCCGGGAGTACAATCGGATGTTGTAACATCGTTTGTAAATAATGTAACATGAGAAAAGATTTACCTCTCGTTATGTATTATTGTTTTCCTTCGGTTGTACTTACAATATAGGTTTTACCGGGCTTTGTTTCAATGTCATATTCATAAACCTTCTGCAGTTTGGGAGATTGCGCACTTACCCCTTTGGCTACAAGAGGTCGTTTGATAGGAGTGGTGGCGAATAATCTATTTGAGCACTCTTTCCCGTTTACTTGTTTTAAGCCTTTCCCTTTCAGTGGGACATAAGACCGGATGCGGAGCGTACCGCCTATATTCGATCGGATGATCGCTTTATTTAACACATTGTTTTTCCACTCCATATCGACAGTAAAGTTTCCACGTGCCACCAGCCCCTTCACACTTCCTTCTTCCCATGCATCAGGCAATGCTGGCAATAAATGTACGGCACCGTCATGACTTTGGAGCAACATTTCCGCTACTCCGGCTGTATAACCGAAATTACCGTCAATCTGGAAAGGCGGATGGGCATCCAGCATATTGGGATAGGTACGCCCGTTCGGATATTCTTTAGCCAAGTGATCGTTGGGCAATAGTTGAATCATATTTTTGATAATTTGGAAGGCATGGTTTCCATCCAGCATACGTGCCCAGAAATTGACTTTCCAGCCGATACTCCAACCGGTAGCCTTATCACCGCGTTGAAGCAATGTGTTTCTTGCTGCCTGGAATAACTCGGGATTCGAGTATGGAGAAATTTGATTACTCGGATATAGCCCGTACAAATGTGAAATATGACGGTGCTCGTCCTTGGGATTGTCAACATCTTCCAGCCATTCTTGTAGTTGGTTATGTTTTCCTATTTGCATAGGTGGCAACTTCTCTAGTGTTTGTTTGAGAGAATCTTGGAAAGAGGGGGCTTCGCCTGCGATGTATGAAGCCAATAAGGTATTATACAGCGCATCGAAAGCAATCTGATTGTCCATGGTGCAACCGGCCGTGATAGGTCCGTGTTCCGGCGACACAGAAGGCGACACTACCAACCATTTATACACTGGATGTTCTACCAAGAAATCCATGTAGAACTGCGCTGTTCCTTTCAGGATGGGATAGTACTCTTTCAGGAACTCTTTATTTCCTGTAAAGAGGTAATGTTGCCAGATATGTTGTGCTAACCAGGCTCCCCCACTAGGCCACATGCCGGCTGCAGCAAAGTCTACAACTCCGCAAATTCGCCATAAATCAGTATTAT
This sequence comes from Bacteroides sp. AM54-2NS, assembly GCF_003602935.1. Lineage (NCBI taxonomy): Bacteria > Pseudomonadati > Bacteroidota > Bacteroidia > Bacteroidales > Bacteroidaceae > Bacteroides > Bacteroides sp. AM54-2NS. The sequence goes on along the minus strand of NZ_QTMZ01000016.1, from coordinate 39,952 downwards.
GATGCGCCATCCATCCCCTACAATCATACATGGTTCGGGCTGTTTCTGCTCCTGTGACGGATAAATCTTTCAACATAGAGAATAGCGGACTATGTGTTTCACTTAAATTAGTGACTTCTGCCGGCCAATAGTTCATTTCTGTATTAATGTTGATGGTGTATTTACTATCCCAAGGTGCATGTGTGCTGTTATTCCATATTCCTTGCAGATTAGCCGGTTGTCCACCCGGTTGCGAAGAAGAAATCAGTAAATAACGTCCATAATGGAAAAGTAGAGCTGCCATTGCCATGTCTTCCCCATTTCCGAAGTTTTCAATTCGTTTGGGAGTCTCCAGTTGGGAAGTTTTGCCTGTCGGTAATGTAAGGCGTACACGGTCAAATTGTTTTTTATAATAAGCGATATGGCTTTTGAGAGCTTTTTCGTAAGGTATTTGCATTGCTCTTTTCAGATATTCGCTGGTCCGTCGGGATTCATCGGCGCTGACATCCTGGTAGTTTACGTAGTTGGTTGCTGCCGATATATAAAGGGTGGCTTCTGTTCCTTCATTAATTTGGAGCGTATTTCCTGCCGGGCGGAGAGTGCCATTCGTTTTTACCTGGATTTGACATTCTGCCCGTAGTGCGGCTTTCAAACCTTCCTGCTCCTTCCCTTGACAGGTGACGGTCAGCTGATCATTCTGAACATTCACCTTATGTACTAGAGGGCAGTTATATGCAATAGTAAAGTTCAGTGCGTTTGCTTTACTTGCTTTGATATGCATAATAATGACATTATCAGTAAATGAAGCAAAAGTGGTGCGGGTATAAGTGACGTCATCCACTTGATAACGGGTAGTTGTCGTTGCATTCTCCAGATTCAGATCGCGGTAAAAGCCGGATGCGTTTTGGTGTTCCGGAAATTCCAGGTAAAGACTACCTAATGTCAGATAGCTCATTCCGTGTTGCTGGGTTAAGAAGTTGGCGTCAATGAGTCTTTGCGCTTCCTTGTTTCTCCCTTCAAAAATCAGTTTGCGTACAATCGGTAGCACATGTACGGCATTCGGGTTATTATTATTGTATGGAGAACCTGCCCAAAATGTTTCTTCGTTGAGTTGTAGTTCTTCGCGTTCGATTCCGCCATATACCATGGCTCCAAGACGGGAGTTGCCAATAGGGAGAGCTTCCGACCAATTTTGTGCAGGTTGACTATACCACAGTTTCAGGTCCTGTCCTGAAACAAGGTTGCTTATTAATAGGAATAATACAAAAAAAGTGTTTCTGTTCATATTGTATGGATTTGTAGCAAAGGTAGCTCATTTACCAATACAAAAGGCAAAAAACTGTTTCTGAAATCTACCTTGGAAGTAACTTCTTTCCATATTTATGTTACTAATATATATGTTGTATGTTCCAAATGATAAAATAATAACTGCCGGTTTCTTTTTGATTTATTATCAGCCTTGCCCTCTTGTCATATAGCTTATTTGCAGGCTGATTAAGTGGGAGGTATAAAAAGAGAAGCTGGTATAGTTGCGTTGGGATGCCGGTATCGTTCCATTAAAGTACCGGTATCATTAATTTCCCACGCGTGACAAGATCTTCCCACGCGTGGTAGGAAGACTCTTCACGGCTGTGGGAAGAAGCTACCACGGCGTGAAGAATTAAGTATACCGGTATCCTGATCGAACAATAGTTATTGAATGATATAAGTATGCCGGTTGTATGACGGATGTTTAATGGAGGCTTTTCTTGAAAAGTAAGTAAAGCTGGATAGGAGATATGGGAGAGCAAAATCATAAAATAATAGGCTGACAATAAAACTTATAAAATGTTATTGTCAGCCTATTGTCAGGGCTTATTGTCAGCATCTAATGGATTGAAAATCATTTATCTAATGAATAGGAATGACGGCTGACAATAAGAACTGCAAAATTTATATGTAAATATAATCAGTGTGTAGTAATTGACTTGTTTCTACATGGATCTTTTTATCTATTATCTCTCTTGCTTTTCGATTCATTCATAAACAGATAAGATTTCTTGTAGCCTCCGTAGTCTACAACCAACTTTTCCAGCACGATGCCCGGATCAAGAGGTTTGAAAATTAGTGTCTGCATGCCGTCTGATGTATTCGGCACATTCAGTTTGACCTTTTTCTCGACGATACGTCTTGCAACTGTCGGATAGTATATGCTATACACATTTTCGGGAAGTTCATTCAAATTCTGATTGAAATTGATAGTCTGTTCCTTCGCCCCTTCGAATCCGATACTGTACTCATGTCCTTTCCGGTCGTGGAAAGCAAGAGTCGATTTCACTATCACGTGAACAGTCACTTTGTCGACTCCTTTAGGCAATTTTATTTTGTAGGAGATAGAAGCTCCGTCGGTCGGCTGGGTATAAGGCATCAGAGCCATGCCGCTAAGGGTTCGTCCCATGTAGGGGATCACTGTCCATTCCGTACTTGGTGCTGCTTTAGTGCTGTAATAGTGTTCGGCTTCCATAGCTACATATCCGTCTTGTCCGGTGAAGACGTATCCGCCGACAGCCTTTTCCGGATGCTTGATTCGGTAGGTTTGTGGTAGTGTATCAGCGGGGAAATTATCATTCCATGAGGTATAACCGATATGTTTCTGAATCATCATGTTCTTCCATTTACCGCCGGACATAACATTGTTATAATCGTCACTCAATGCTTTATCCCGTGCAAAAGCCTGTTCCACTTTATCTGCCCATTCGTTAGTTTGCGGATTGTTTTCTTTGTACAATTTATGGTTCATGGCTTGTGCATAATACATCTCGTACAGGTTTGCATGGCTTGAACAGGGAAGAGGATTAATTGCTTGTAGGCATCTTTATATTCTGATTTCAATGATATGTATTGTCTCAAAGCTTCCGCTTCCAGTTTCAGATATTCATCAGATACTTGTTTCCATTCGCCGGTCTCCAGGTTATAAGTATTCCGGTCGAGCATTTCTCCCGTTACGCGACCGTTATATTTGCTGTACAGGTTTAAGATTCGCATAGCTTCATCCGCTTGATCTTCGCCAAACTGCTGTGCGCAGAAACGACGGGGATGGTCCAGCAAGTTGGAGACGTTGAATTGCTTGGGATTCCATGCCATATCCATGAAGAGCGTGATCGGATATTCCATTGGTTTCAAATCGCCTACATTCAGTATCCACAGCTTTTCTACTCCGTAATCGTATGTGAGTTGAAGTTGCTCCCACATATTTTGTATAGGGGTTACGTTCAGCCATTTGGAGTTTCTCGGAGCACCTACGTAGTCTACATGGTAATACATGCCCCAACCGCCCGGATGCTTACGTTCCTTGGCATTTGGCAGACGGCATACATTGCCCCAATTGTCATCACATAATAGCATGATAACATCATCGGGCACACGCATACCTTTATCATAGTAATCCAGTACTTCTTTGTATAGTGCCCAGACTTGCGGGGTTTCTTTGGCAGGACGTTTAGTCACCTTTTCAATAATTCTGCGTTGGTTCTTTACTATGTCTTCCAGTAGTTTCACGTTGGTGTTTTCGCTCATGGCTGCGTCACCGTCTCCGCGCATACCGATGGTTACGATATCTTCTGTGCCCTGCATCCGTTCGATACCTTCACGGAAAAACTGATCGATCACTTTTTTGTTAGTTGTATAATCCCATGCACCATATTCTTTGCGCTTGCGTGACCATTCCTGATGGTTGCGTGCCATCGGTTCGTGGTGGGACGTGCCGATAATGACTCCCATTTCATCAGCAGTCTTACTATTCTCCGGGTCGTCTGCATAGAAAGCCCAACTCCACATGGCAGGCCAAAGAAAATTACCTTTCAGGCGTAATATCAGTTCGTAAACTTGTGTATAAAAACGGTGGTCACCGTAGTTTGTGCCGTAGGTTTGTTTTACCCAACCAGTCAGACAGGGCGCTTCATCATTCAGGAAGATACCGCGGTAGGTCACCGCAGGTTCTCCGTCTGTATACTGTCCCGGCTTTACATATACATTCTGTTGCTTTCGGATAGGGACGTCTGCCCACCAATACCAGGGAGATACCCCCATTTGTTCGGAAAGTTCATAGATACCATAGATCGTACCGCGTCTGTCGCTGCCGATGATAACCACTGCTTCATCTACTCCTTCACAGGGATTAGTGACAACTTGCAGGATATATTTCTCATTTTTCCCTTCCAGCTCTTTTTTATCTATTTTGTTTGCAGCTATCAGTTTTTTTACAAAAGGAGTATTATAGGTACCTACAATGACACATCGCTTGGCTTTTGCGCTTGTCAGCGACTCGGGCTTCGTTCCGCATATTTGTAGGATGTCTTGCCTGAGATTGTCGACAGCTATCAATACCCCTTTGTTTTCGGAAGGGTCCACATATACCGGACAAGGAACTCCTTGGGATATCAACGGAAAATGATTATCGGTCGGTGTGAATACTACGAATTGTTCAGCGGCAAATGCTGCTATACTCATAACAGAGAGGTAGAAGAATAGAAATAATCTTTTCATGGTTTCAATATTTAATAATTTGTTGTTAATCATTGATCTTACGTTTCACTGTAACCGGATATTCTACTTTGTAGATAATTGGTAATTGAAAAGTATATAACAGCAGGCTCAAAATGATGCAAATATCCTTCTTCATAAATACTATATTTAATGAAATTATCTTCTTTGTGTCTTTAATTCCAAAAATGGTTTATTTTTTGTCTGTACTGTGACACGATGCAAAGATAGTTGGTATTGATAAGAACGGGCTTTGGGTATGTTTCAATTATTTATACTGTTGATACCAATTTGCTTTTTCTTGAAGTTTTTTCTTCGGAGATAAAATGAAGAAGTGTGAACAAACCGGTTTGTTCAATAAATGTTTTTGATTTTGTTTCAAAATCTTTTTGTATTGTATCTATGAGGCTGTCGGATGAATAATGATGGTTAATGTGTCATATTCCGTATTAATAAGATTGGTATGTGATGCGTATAATATAAGTTGGTTAAACAAGAGTAAGTAGAGATTTTAATGATCTTGAGAATATCGGTAAGCGTCAATTGCATTCTTAACCGAACCATGTAACAGTAACAATTTTTGTGCATGGTCATGATTTAATCCTAGTTCCTCCATAATCATCCTGGTGCCTCTTTCTACCAGTTTATGATTACTAAGCTGCATATTTACCATCTTATTTCCTTTCACCCGTCCAAGTTGAATCATCACCGACGTACTAATCATATTCAGAATCATTTTCTGTCCGGTGCCTGATTTCATCCGGGAACTGCCTGTCACATATTCCGGCCCTACAATCATTTCGATGGCGACATCCGCTTCTGCTGCCATTGGAGAATCGGGATTACTGGTGATACAACCTGTCAGGACACCGTGTTTACGGGCTTCCCGTAAAGCACCGATTACGTACGGGGTAGTGCCGGAAGCGGCAATGCCGATAACGGTGTCTTTTTCGTTGATCTGGTGTTCGACGAGTTCTTCCCAACCTCGATTTTCATCATCTTCGGCTCCTTCTACCGGATTGCGCAGGGCTGTATCGCTCCTGCAATCAGTCCGATAATCCAGTTGGGAGACATTCCGAAAGTAGGAGGGATTTCGGAAGCATCCAATACTCCCAGGCGACCGCTTGTGCCGGCCCCCATATAAAAGATGCGTCCGCCTTGTTTCATGCGGGGTACAATCTGATTGACAAGCTCTTCAATTTGTGGAATAGCCTTTTGTACGGCTAACGCTACTTTCTGATCTTCCTGGTTGATATCTTCTAAGATCTCTCGCACAGATTTCTTTTCCAGATGATCGTAAAAGGACGGTTGTTCGGTTATCTGCATTTTTATAATTACTGGTTATAAATTACAATAGGTAAAAGAATTATTGTTGATGGTATTGAATCAGCCCTTCCATCGGACTTTGAAGAATCTTACCGATCTGAATACCTGTTGTTTGCGCAGCCTCCTGCAAAATCTCCTTGTAACAGTGAGCTACGGAACCAATAAAATGTACTGGATATTGCTTATAATCATATTGCATCACGTTTCTGCGGAGAAAAGCGATAAAGCTGTTGAGTACTAGTGAACGGATAGCCGGTTCTTCCAAGTGCTGTGCAAGGAAAGGGGAGAGACTAGCCAGAAAACGGTTCGGAAAGGGTTGGCGGTAAACGCGGTCGATGATTTCGGGGGCCGTCAGGTCGAACTGTTTTAAGAAAGCTTCTTTGATGGCGGGTGGAAGCTGGTTTTTCAGTACATCGCCTACCAGTAGTTTTCCTAAGACTGCGCCGCTTCCTTCATCTCCCAGGATGAATCCAAGAGGGGAGATGTTGTTGACAATCTCTTCACCGTTGTAGAAACAGGAATTGGAACCTGTGCCGAGGATGCAGGCAATCCCTGCTTCATGTCCGCATAGTCCGCGGGCAGCGGCAAGCATATCCGAGTTGGCTTTGATATTTCCGATGACAGGCAGGCTGTCGGCGATGGCCCGCCGGAGGACGGGAGCCTTTTCGGGAGTGCAGCCTGCACCATAAAAAAAGACGGAGTTGATCGTTCCTTCCGGTAGTTGTGGCAGAAGGGAATGTGTCAGCTCTTGTTGAATTTCTTCTTCTGATTGGAAGAAGGGATTAATTCCCTTCGTTCCCATTCGTTTGATTGGGGTGTCGTTGAAAACGATGCACCAGTCGGTTTTTGTAGAACCACTATCTGCAATGAGTATCATATCTTTGAGTTTTTTATTGTTTCTTTCCGAAAGAATCCTCCAGTCGGTTGCGAATCATTAATGAGGCGACGATACCGGGTAGGGTACAAATACAAACCCAGATAAAGAAGTTTGTGTATCCGAGATGTTCCTGTATCCATCCGGCAGGCATACCGGGAATCATCATGCCTAGTGCCATAAATCCGGTTCCGATAGCATAGTGCGCCGTTTTGTGTTCACCTTCTGCTATATAAATCAGATATAGCATATAAGCGGTAAAACCGAAACCATACCCCAACTGTTCGATCGCTACACAAATGGCTATAAATATAGGATTGTCCGGGGTGGCGGCAGCCATCCATACATATAATAGATCGGGAATGTTGATGCTAATGCCATGGGTAATATCCATTTCTTGAATCCGTCACGGGAAACGAGGAAACCACTAATGATTCCACCGAGCAATAAAGCTATGACACCTATCGTGCCGTAGATCATTCCGACAGTTGCTGTGGATAAACCCAGTCCACCTTTATCGGTCGTGTCGAGCAGGAAAGGAGAAGCTATTTTGGCTAACTGTGATTCTCCCAACCGGTAGGTGAGGAGGAAAAAGAACATGAGACCGAGGTTCTTTTTCTGAAAGAATGTGACAAAGGTCAGGAGGAAATCTCCCAACAACTTACCCGGTGTGAGTCCGGGACGTTTAATGTCCGAATCAGGATGGGGGAGGATAAGCCGATGATAGATAGTAAGAGTCAGAAATAATCCGGCAAGGAGGTAGAATGTAATACTCCATGCTAAGGGAATATTGTTCTGTGATGTTTCCAGCCATCCTGCCAGCATGACTAGAATTCCCTGCCCGAAAATATTGGCAAGCCGATAAAACGTATTTCGAATACCGACAAAGAAAGATTGTTCTTTATTATTGAGCCCGAGCATATAGAAACCGTCTGCAGCGATGTCATGCGTAGCGGAACTGAACGCCAACAACCAGAAAAAAGCAAGAGTCAACTGTACATAATGAGCCGTCGGAATAAAGAAGGCTATCCCTGCAAATCCGGCAGCGATGAAACCTTGCATGGCAATAATCCAGGCGCGTTTCGTTTTCACCAGGTCGACGAAAGGACTCCATAGCGGTTTGATAGTCCAGGGAAGATAGAGCCAGGAAGTATATAAGGCTATTTCCGTATTGGATAATCCCAAACGCTTGTACATGATAACAGCAATCGTCATTACCGCTACGTATGGCAGCCCTTCTGCGAAGTAGAGGGTGGGTATCCAGCTCCAGGGATTTCTTTTTGTAGTGGGTGTTGTCATGGTATTATTCTTTTTTATTGATATTGTTTTTCGAGTGTACTGCCGGGGTAATAGTGAGACAGTATTTCTTCATATTTGTAACCTTGCTCTCCCATTACGGCAGCACCAATCTGGCAAAGTCCTACTCCATGCCCCCATCCGGCTCCGGTAAGGATGAATCGTGAAGGGATTTTATCCTCTTTATGTCCTTTTTCCTCATATTCCTTGTCTACTACGAAGGCGGAACTATACAGATGAGAAGTAGATAAGGTACGGCGTATTTCCAACTCTTTTCCAATGATGAGTGTCTGTAAGGTTCCTACAATCTTTAGTCGGACAAGACGTCCGGATGTTCCCCGTTCTATAGGAATTAAATCCAGAATTTGTCCGAAGTCAATTCCCGAACGTTGATGAATCAGTGTTGAAAGTTCTTGTTGGGTATAACTGACTTTCCAACGATAGAAGTCTGCTGTTTCCTGATCGTAGTTGTTTAGTACTTGGCTTAGAATTTTCTTATCCTGCGTATTACAAAAAGCAACAGGTGAGGTACGTATCCATTTATCAGCTTCCGCCTCTATGTTCAAATCGGGAAGTTGTTTTTCAGTCTTGCTATCCCGTTGTCTGATTAGATAAGGATGCTTTACGTTTTCCCAACAATTTTGGAACTCTTCAAAAGCTCCGCCACAACATTTAGAGAAACGGGCATCACAAATCGCTCCTTTATACATCAGCACTTCCCCCCGCGTGGCGGAGACTGCTTCGATGGCTTGTGGTGTTGAGGCTCGTGTAATTCCCTGATAACGCTGGCAATGATCATCGGCACATACATCGAAATTTCTATGTGCTTCATGGTCATACCACTTAATAAATGAAGAATTAGGAATGAAGAATGAAGAATTGGCTGCGCTGTCTTTTTGCAAAGTTCTTTTAAATTCTTCATTCTTCATTCTTAATTCTTTATTTTTTTCGAGTAACCAGCTTCGGGAGATGACGGCGTGAGCCTTTAGTAGCTCTAAAGAAGCTGTTGCGCTCATTTCGGATGAAATTACACTGGTAAGATATTCTTCAATGGAAATCACATTGATGGCGGTTAGTTGTTCTCCTTCGATGATAATCTTTAATTCCCCTTTGAATTTCTGGACTTCTTTGCGTTCCCAATGGAAGTTGATTCCGATGGTTACATCTTTCAGTTCAAAGAAAGCATGTGCACCTTGTTGGGGAGTGAAAGATAATTCATTATATTCTTTCCCTTGCCAATGAATCTTCCTATCCTGATAAATAACTTTCTGTGTCCCGGAAATTTCCGTTCCGACAGAAGAATTAAATTTTTCCGGGAAAGAGAATTCAATCTCTTTCCCGGAAAGAATGCCAACTGCTATTTGAGGCTCTGTCATAAGGCGGCTTTAATGCGTTCTATTATTTCTTGTAGCTTTTCTTTAGATATCGATACTTCCCGATAGATATCATATACCTTTTCAGGAGTCAGTTTCTCCATATCCTCTTCACGTACTATAGGGAATATGCCGTTCATTTCAGCAATAGCAGGACTGATGAGAATTTGTTCGTCTCCTTTTGCGTAATAGCAGTCAGGACGATGTTTGCTGCGTAAGAAGATAATACAATTGTAAGGGTGTTCGGCCACTGATTCAAATTCTTCTTCGTAGCGCTCTCTAAAATCCTCTTTGGTGCGTTCCAAACCATACCAGGCAAGAATATTCATCATTGGTTCTTTTCCGTTATTATTGGCAGCTAAGATGTCGTAAATCAGATGAAAGGTTTTCGACATTGTTTTCTTATTTTTCGCCTGAATCCTGATGAAACTGTACGGGAAATCTTCATAACTAATTCGCACCTTGTCGTTATCTATTAAATCTATGTGATCGTAATATGATCCCTGCATACTTTCCTCTTTACTGCAAGCTTGAAAATGGGCATGATCGGGAGCGGAAGCTCCACATTCCGGTCCATTATACAAAAGGAAGTATTCTTCCATAATGTCGGTGAATTCTATCATATCTTTAAAACGCCCGACTATGGATTGTGACTTGTGTTCCTTATCTACAATTGTAAAGTGGTGTTTAAATATGGGATAGGGATTAACCAGTATCTGATAATTCCTGTAACTGATGAACTCTTGTTCCTGCGGTCGGTTTGTTTGGCAGAGGAAGCAAGGCCGTGAGTGAATGGAGGCAGTATCTGTCTGTGCGGTAGCCGAAAGAATACGTTTCGGATTAAAGAATAGTTTCGCACTTAAACAATTGTTACCAAACCATTTGGATATTTTTTTTGTTCGTGACCGATACTGTTCCAGTGCTTGGTAATTTTCTTTGGCTAGTTCCCAAGAAAGAGTTTGCTTTTGGAATAACTGTTCGATACTTTGCTGAATTTTCTCTAATGTCGTTTTTTGTTGCAGGATGCGCTGTTCCAATTCCCACGTACGAAGCCGGTCTTTATATAGATTATTCTGGTTGATTTTCTCAACAGGCAGTGCAGCATCCGAGTTGCCTTCCCAACGGCGACAAAGGTAAATCACGTCGTATATTCTGCCTATCTGATAATCGTGTGAAATTTTCAATCCAAGGGCATAATCTTCTCCATAGCTTGTGTTCGGGACTTTGATTTCCCGAAGAATGGGCGTGTAGAATGCACGGGGAGCTCCCAGACCGTTGATACGTAATGCATTATTTCGTCCGTTGTCGGGCGTCCATTCCTTATGATCGATGATGCCGGGGGCAATTTCCTGCATATCAAAGTTAGTCATCATATAAGTGCCGATTACCATTGCACATTTCTGTTTATAGAAAGTATCAATGATGATTTGCAGGCTATGTTCGTCTTTATACACGTCATCGCTATCAAGTTGGACGGCAAACTTTCCACATTTCTCGTGATGGATACCTATGTTCCAACATCCGCCTATACCGAGGTCATTTCTTTCGGGAATGACGTGAATCAGGCGCTTGTTCGAACTAAGTTCACGGAGAACTTCACTGGTCCCGTCTGTCGAATGATTGTCGATGACAATGACATTGAACGGAAAGGTCGTTTGCTGGTTCAGTGCCGAGCGTACGGCATCTTTGACTGTACGAATACGGTTGCGTACGGGTATAATGACAGAAGCTTCATACTCAAAAGTGTGGGAAGAAAAGTCTACAGGACGGAAGATAGGATAAAGATATCCGCCAATTTCCTTCAAATGGTTGGTGCATGCCTGTTCCATTTCGATCTGTACCTGACGGTTTTTAGGGTCTACATAATCGAACTGCTTCTCACCGCTTTTCCGCTTGTCACTTTCTACTTCGGTATATAGATATTCGTTGATATGTACCAGTTTGCTCTTTTGGGATATTTTGAGTCTCAAATCATACAAGCCTGCATATTGATATTCCTCTTCCGTATTTTCTATAACTTCCTTGAATGCGTTGGCATTGAACAGTAAAACCGAGCCGAAATTGAAGTCGTCACGCAGGCTACCGGGTTGGTAATCAATGACCGGAGCTGTTTTTTGCACACCGTCTATCTGTTGGTAATGGTCTGCATATACCATGCCAGCTTGGGTCATTTCCATTACTTGAACCATTCTTTCAAGAGCGAACATGCCTATTTTTAGTGCAGTGTATTTGGTATAGAGCAAGGTATATGTTTTATCAGAATGTTCTGCAATAGCTCGCATCGCTTGTGTAGACTGCATTTTCTCTACAGAGATGAGTTCGCATCCGGGAATACAGACATTGGTAATTGGCGATGCTAATAAATAAATTTTGTCTACCAGCGTCGATGCACGTAACTCCTTAACTGTTTGCATAGTTTCTTCCAACCGGCTGAAAGGAAGAAAACAGTTGATTGTTGTTTTCATTATTTTACTTCTTGTTTTGTAGTATGAGTTGTGTAAGATGTTTCTTTGTCTTGTTTTTTGATGAACAAACAAAGTCCAAGGAATGTGAACAGGGCATTGATTATCAACAACTCGTAACTAATTTGGTAACCGTTGAGCCATGCTTCCGAATTTCTTTGCAGGATATAGCAAAGAATAGGAGAAGCGATAGCTACCAACGGAATATATTTATCATAAACTTGTTTCTTGGTGAAGATGCCGAAAGCGAACAGTCCTAAGATAGGGCCATACGTATAACTGGCCAATGTGTAAATCGCATCAATCACATTGGTGTTGTTCAGCAGATTGAATACGAAAATGACTGCTCCCATCACAACTGCCATACCGATATGTACATGTTTGCGTATTTGGCTAAGTGCCGCCTCTCCTTTTTTCTGTGCATGTAAAATATCTACAGTAAAGGAAGTGGTCAGTGCCGTCAAGGCAGAACCCGCTGCAGAATAGGCGGAGGCTATCAGTCCGATAATGAATAATATTCCGACTATGCCGGGAAAATAATTTCCGGTAGCAATCATCGGAAACAACTCGTCGCTTTTTTCCGGATTCCCAATGCCTTGTTGTGCTGTAAACGTATATAATAGTACTCCCAGCATCAGAAAAAGCAGAATGACAAAGAATTGTGAGATACCGCTTGTAATCATATTCTTTTGAGAATCCCGGAAATTCTTGCAACTAAGATTGCGTTGCATCATATCCTGGTCGAGCCCGTTCATGGCAATGACAGTGAACACTCCTGCCAGGAACTGTTTGAAGAAATAGCGTTTGTCGTTCACGTCGTCAAAAAAGAATGTCTTGGAAAAGTCACTATCTGATATGGTAGTAGCCAGGCCGCTAAAGTTGAGGTGCAAGTTGGAGGCTATATAATAGATACATAGTACCACAGAGACTACCAGGCAGAATGTTTTCAATACATCCGTCCAAATCAATGATTTCACTCCGCCCCGGAAAGTATAGAGCCATACTATAAATACGGTAAGCATGACATTCAACAGGAAAGGAAGATGGAAAGGCTCGAAGATCAGCAGTTGCAGCGTCAGGCATACCAGAAATAGTCGAACGGCAGCTCCCAGCATCTTTGAGATAAAGAAGAACCATGCTCCTGTTTTATAGGATGAAGCTCCGAATCTGTTCTCCAAATATTCATAGATAGAAACCAGATTCATCCGATAGAACAGTGGAACAAGCACAAAGGCGATAATAAACTGTCCGACTATAAAGCCGAGTACCATTTGCAGATAAGAGAAACTACTGGCTTGTACCATGCCCGGAACAGATACAAAAGTAACTCCCGAAATGGTGGAACCAATCATGGCAAAAGCAACAACATACCATGCCGATTTACGGTTTCCTACGAAGAACCCTTCATTGTCAGCTTTGCGTCCTGCTATATAAGAGATAGTGAACAGGATTATAAAGTATGCCACAATAGTGATAGATATAACGGCTGGACTCATATCTGCTATTTAAATTCGTTTGAGGATGAATGATCCGAATTAGTTTATCTTTGTCTACAAAAGTAGGGAATTTATCATAGATATGTATACTCTTACCTATTTTTTATTCCCGGTGTGCCTCCGGTCGCGTGTTTGGACGAACGCCAGTTTTTATTGAGCGAGGACAACTCCGGAGATTTCTTTTCAAGCGAAATGCCGGTTATTTTGTCAATGGTGTGCATTTCATCTCTAAAACAACAAGTGTCAAAAGTATGTCCTGGTGCAGTCTCTTTACTACTCGAAAGTGCCAGATACCCACCATTATTGTTCAGTGCCGGGAAGTTCGGTATAATTATTATATTTTCTCCACCAACTTTATGTTTCTGAACAACTCTGTTGAAGTATTTCGTGAAACAAAGATAAGTTTTGGAAGGAATGGCTAGGGGAGTAGAAGGACTCTCATTTTGAAGGATAGTAGTATTGTATATTGTCCCGTCTTCATGCATTTTATATAGATAAAGTGCGGGTAAAATGACTGCCTGTTCAGTTGGATTATAGATTTCTACATATTCTGCACCATCAGTGGCATTGTTATACATTATTTCATTGAAAAGAAGCATACCTCTCACATCTCTCGGTAGTTCGGGAGTGTCCGGATTATCTGGAAGGTCCGTATCGGGGTTATCGGGTGTTTCGTCGGGTGATGTGTTCGTTTCTACGTCATTAGACAACTGTATGTGATGGAACGTGAATCCTTTACAACGGGTTTTGGTGTAAATGCAGTATATACCGCAGTAGCGGGAAGTCTGTATATCGGTATCTTTTATCTGTTTTTCTTTTACGTATTCATTCTCGGATTCAAGCCGTGTCCAAAAAGTCCAGTAACCGTTATTGTCACATTCTACTTTTATGTATAGTTTCGGTGAAGAGTTTCCTTTCATTAGTTCTCTTCCCGAAGCCAGTAGTTTAGATTGGTTTCCGTTTTGGCGATAAAGAGCTACATTATCTTTTGCTCCTCCAATCTGAATGTAATAGCCGTTTAAATTACCGGAAAGAATGTTTGAGGAAGAAGTCAGATAAAATCGTGCATAATTGTTGGCGGAGGGGTTGAAGGTGAGGTGAACTCCAAATTCCCAACGGGTGTTTTTTACAGAGGTAGAAGGAATGGTGATATATGCTGTTCCGGCGTCTTCCTGTGGATCATTTAGATGGATTCCTTCTTTAGAATTGATGGTGAATTTGTCCATCTCTCCTTCCCAAGGAAGTTCGGGTGTGATAGTGTCTCCTCCTTTTAAATCTCCCTTTTCTTCGTCATCAGCAGGGAGCGAACAATTATAGAACAATATGATGAAGATACTTAGGAAAGCAAATGCTTGGTAAACTTTCATACGGTTTTTAGTTTGAGTTATTTCGTTTTACCGTATTTGTTTGAGTATAATGCAGAAGCAATTGCGGTTTAAATAGTTGATGAGTCGGCAAAGGTAAACCTTTTGCTGGGAAAAAACATACTTATTGAAGAAATAATTGTAAATCCTTTTGTTTTCTCTAAATGCGTGGAAAGGAAACAGTGAGGGGTTATCAAAAGTCACATTTAATTTATTGACTTTTGATAACCCCTCACCCATGTTACATTCAATTATTGAAACATTATTCGAAGCGTGGCATTACATATTTATCTGTGTAAGATGTGAACGTAATACCTGGCATGGAATGAACGTTCGATTCGTTCTCCAACTTCTTTATCAACGAATAATCGTTGGCGTCCAATGCGTAATAGTTATCTGAAGCCGGAGTTGTCACACGGACTGTCCAGTCGAACATATTACCGATGATGGTGAGCGCATCCGTTTCCGGATCAAATGCTGGGATTCCTGTTTTTACGATTTCATACGTCCGGTTCTGCAACACATAGAAAGCGTTGTTGGCATCGGTCATAAAAGCAAGCGTCTTTTTATTTCTGAACTCGGTCAGATACAGATGTTCTAATGTCAGGCCTTCAGGCAAGGTGATGGCACGGACATACGGGCGTCCTTTCACCTGTTTCAGATGAAACAGACGACGGTCGGCATCCAACAGAAGATAACCTTCGTCATACTCCTTTTTCACCGTCGGATTTCCTACGATTTCCGTTGCCGGAAAACGAAAATCCTTCTTAGTCATAGCTTCGGTAAACTGAAGGCTTTTGTCTTCCTTCACGCTGTTGGTAGCCATGTCGATAAATTCGATCCCTTTGGAGGTGATACGGAATACGTCATCCGGCATTTTCAGGTCCACACGTCCTGACATAGATTCCATCAGTGGGTAAAGCCCGATAGAAGGTGCGTTTATATCCGAAGGCACACTGCGGAAGTTGAAGTTTTCTGTCTGCACCATTTTAGGAGTCATTGCGATTCCTTGAATGGTATCCGGAAAACGCTCATCAGACATCAACTGACGGAAATAAAACATAGGCAGGATGCTGTCGAAAGCAGCTTCCGAATAAATGTTTCCTGCAAGGTCGCGGCGCACGGTTCCTTTCCCTTCTTCTTGTCCCATCTGCGAAATCGCCAATTACGAAACTATACAGGGTAAAGGGAGTCTTTTCTGGCTTTACGACAAAGAAATTGTAGCACCAGGCAACTGCCAAAGAAGCAGAAAAGCGATGGTTACATATAATAGTATGGTACTGAAACGTCTCATTTCTCAATCTTTTAATTTTTAATCTTTAATTTTTTTATTGGTTAATCCTGTTTTCCGGCCTTGAACCGTACGATAGAGAGCCACGAGAAAGAGGCTGTCAACAAAGTATAGACCACTAAATAAGGGAGAAACTTGTTGTATGCTTCCGGCGTAGGCGACAGGAAGAAGATTCGGAGTAACAATACTGCGATAATGAGATTCAGGATACGGCGTTTCCATGCCGGTTCGAGGCAAATCCATGCGACGAGCAGATAGCCGGAGATGCCGGCGAGATACCACGTTAAAGCGGTAAGCAGTATGTGGTTTTTGAGCTCATGGGCAAGGATTCCGTTCAGATAGATCTCCATCAACAGGAAATTGGAAGCGAAGCAGACAAGAAGCAGTATGAGTCCGGAGAGTAACATATTGCCCGTCATTTTCAGTTCCGGATAAGGCAGATGGAGGGTCAGTTTCAAACATTTGCGTTGCATCTCGGGGACAAATTGCACGATTGCCATCAGGATTCCGGCAATCAGAGGAATATATTGCAACATATCAATGAAGATGACATCCCGTTGCAGCATGACTTCCCATACATGGGCAGCCCCTTTCATTTCTACCACCCGGTTGATACGGAGCATACAGTAGCCTGTAAAACCAAGTGTGGCGAGCACGGCAAGCAGAAAATACCACCGTGTCTTTATCCATTCTTTATAAAATATAGCGTACATTCTTGAGGATTTATGATTTATGAATGATGATTTATGGGTTACGAGTTGCCAACTCTTATTCTTAATTTAATCAGTATTTCCCGGTGAGGCCGATAAAGGCATCTTCCAAATTGACTTGCTCACAGTGCAAGTCTGTATAGGGCACTGACATTGATTTCAGTTTGGCTTCTGTTTCTGCCGGTTGCAGGAAGGAGAAAGTCTCCAACTGGTTCCGCATGATGGAAGGATGGTAGAAATCATCCGATGCAGGAAGCTCGTAACCTTCGGGAATGGTGAAGGTGTAGCGGCGTCCTTTTTCCAGTAATTCGGCGATTGGTTTCTGAATCAGTATCTTTCCGTAGTCCATAATAATGCAGTCGTCAACGAGACGTTCCATATCCTGAATGATATGCGAGGTCAGAAAGACGGTTTTACCTTCCGAACGGGCATAGTCGCGGAGATAGTCCACAAACAGGCGGCGGTAGCCGGGATCGAGTCCGAGCGAGAAGTCGTCCAGTACCAGAAGTTCCGGGTTTTGTGCGAGAATCAGTCCGAGAGCTACTTGAGAGCGCTGTCCGCAGGACATACGTGAGATGCGCTGTCCGGTAGCTACTTTCAATTTATTCATCAGTTCGTAGTACGCTTCTTTTTTCCACTGGCCGGGGTAGAAGGCTGCGTAGAATTTTTCTATTTCGGTGATGGTCATGAATTGGTATTGCACATGACCTTCGATGAGCAGTCCGATATGGCGGCGCAGAGCCGGTGCCATGGTCTGTATCTCCTGTCCGAAGATGCGACATTCTCCCGAACGGGGTTTCAGGTAACCGCTCAAGATATTGATAGTGGTGGTTTTGCCCGTACCGTTCTTTCCCAATAGTCCCAGGATACGTCCTTTGGGCACTGTGAAACTAAGGTTTTCGTAAATCAACCGTTTACCGTAGTAGTGCGTCAGGTTGTTACATTCGATAATTTGTTCCATTTGATTTTATCTGTTATTTCGATTCAAAAGAAGAAAAGGAAAAGAATGGGAATCAAGATTCCGACTATTAGTTCTATTCCTCCTCTGCCGATAATGCCCTTGTTCCCTTTCAGCATGATAATGCCGGAAAGAGTAATGATAATAAGGGCGATAGCGAAAATATCCGCGAAGTAAGTCCACCATTGTCCCGGATTGTAATGTAAACGGGACATCGCTCCGATAAGCGGGCGACGGGTGACGGATTCATATACCGCTTCTCCTGTCTTCACGTTTACCAGAAGGCTGGAACCGCCTTTCAGGAAGACTTTCATTACGTCCGTTTTCGGGAAGTAAAATTTGGTATAGTTGCCGGTTTCTCCCAACGGTTCCAGTAGAGTAAGTACTTTCTCTTTACTCATTCCTGCTTTGTCCGGTAGCTTTTCCGCTATTTTATATTCTTTCCGTGTGATGGAGAAGTTCGGATTAATCGTGTCACGGTGATTCATTACAATTCCGGAAATGGCATATATCAATACCATTCCGGAAAAGAAAAATGACAGGTCACGGTGTATGAGCCGACTCCATTTACGGACAGTACTACTCCACTTCATACGAGTTGGCTTCCATAAAATAGAAAGATAAATACTCTTTTCCTGTTTCTGCTTTGCGGTCGGCTATTTTTGCGCGGAAGTCTGCGATGCGGGCTTCGGGACTGTTGGCTGTTTCGCCACGCGCTTTCTTTTCAGAGTCGCATCCGGCTTCACCGGTTCCGTGTTTTTCGGCAGCTTGTGCTTTGAGTTGTGCTTCCCAGTTTTGGAGGTAGGCTTCGTCGATGCGTTGTTCTTTCAATGTTCCGGTAACACGGACGATAGAGTTCACGCATTTAGGGTCGAAGGCTCCCAATGTTCCGGCTTCTACACGGATCACTTGGGTATCGTCACTGCCCATCAGGAAGATTTTCTTTGCACCATGTTTGCAGGTATGTGTGCAAACGCCTTCAATAGTTACTTCTTGTCCTGCAAGGTTTTCGGCATTGGCAAGGAGAGAATCAATTTCCAAAGCGGAAGATGCAGACTGTTCTGTAGTCGCTTCTGATGCGCTTTTCTGTTGTTTGTTACCACATGAAGTTCCGATAAAAGTCATTGCCATAAGGGCAATTGCGATTGTTAGCTTTTTTGTTTTCATTGTTATTGCTTCGTTTTTATATAGTTTGTAATCTGTTTTTCGTTTGTTTATAGCTTTTAATAGTTCGCCTTACGGGCGGGGAGTTTCAACCATGCTTGAAACAAATACTACTCCTTTAGTTGGCAGCTTGATCCCTTACGCAACGGAGTTGCATACCGGCTTTAATGCTGACATAAGATAATGATAATCTGCCTTCCGAATACTTTGCATTGATTGTACTCATTAATCCAAAGAACTGTATATTGGTAAGTAGTCCGCTGGTGCTATTGTATACGGGCTTGAAGGCAGTCGAAGTCATAAGATAATTCATTGCCGGTTTTCCGTGCCATGCAGTTTGAATATTGGCATCTTCTGCTATTGCCGTTTTTTGATAGCTGCCGGCACCTGTAAGGCTTGTTGCCATACGAACGCCGGAGAATTGGTAATTGAATCCTGCATTATTCAGTGATGATATTTTGGCGCCGTCATAAACTGCATCATAGAAAAGAGCTTTATCACCATCAGCCGGTACCTTGCCGTCGACATCATTCGTTGTTTTTCCTACCAGATTAAAGTATTCCAGACGTGTTGGTATGTGCCAACCTTTCGGACAAATACCTTGCGCTCCTTCAAAAGAGTTCAGATTACTTTCAGTAATTTCCTTACCGCCCAGTGCAACTTGGAAATCATATAGATAACCTAATTCTTTGATAGCACTTTCCTCTGTTGTGGCTACGGTTGCACCGTCAGCTTTGATTTCATACGGGTACCAAACATGGCTATCAGCAGTAGGATCGGTAGAAGGAGTATATCCTTTCGGAAGATAGATAAGCGGTTCAGCCATCCACGTAGTACCGTTTGCCAAAGTTACCGTGTTATATTTTACATTATCGTATAAGAAATAGTTCTCATCGAGATGTTCTTCGAAAGGAATCTCATTGTCTGCTCCGATTTCACCTTCATCTGTCCAGTTTTCGATGTCACCGATAAGTTTAACCTCTATATCGTCAGGCAATACACGGATGTTTACGCTGTATTGTCCTCCTTGCGCTAAAGTAGTAGATGTGAGTTTCTGCGACAAGGTCTTGCCATCAGAAGTTGCTACTTCGAGCGTCAAAGCTACCGTTTGGGGAACGATGAGGGCGCGGTAAGTTTTGTTCGCTTCAACAACCTGTGCCGTAATGTTTGTAGCTGCGACATTCGCGTCAGCAGTAACTGTAAGGGCAGCCAGATCAAGAGTTGCAGTCGGGATAGAGCCTTTCAATGCAATGGATGTTATGTTGGCTTCTACTTCCTTTGTTACATTAATGACCAGTTTGGTAAGCAGATGCTTAAAGTTCATTGTTATAGTATTTACAGTAGGAAGTACATCTTTATTGCTTGCTGCCATAAGGTCTGATGCCCCATATCCGGTGGTCTGATCGGCTTCTACAGAAAAAGAAGTAGGAGTATTACCTTCTCTATAAGGATAGTATGCTACTATCTGCGATTTGTCATTTCCTTCCGGATACCAAAGCAAGTCACCTGCAAATACTCCGTCATTGAATGTCATCTGTTTATTTTCCGCATATACGAAGTCATCGTTTTGGATGATTGTAACGCCAATTTTATCTCCGGTCTCAAAGTTAACTTCGGTAGCGCGTGTGATAACAGGCGAGATAGTAATACGACTGTTGGCAGGTGTCAGCGTTTCGTTCTCTTCCTGCTGGCAAGATACCAAAAGTGCTGCTGCAAAGATAAATGTTAAACTCTTTTTCATTGCTTAATAATTTAGTTTATATATATTCATTGTTTTCAAAAAGCATATCCCGGTCCTCAAAAAGTATATCCTAACTTGATAGTCTCATTCCAACGGCTCGAACCATCTATATAGTGAAGGTTGAAACCGCGTGTATAACTTCCCTGTACTTCAGCATAGATCCCATGGTTGAAATGATAGCGTAAACCGAGACGAAGCGTTGCTTGTGGAGCGGTAGCATATTCATTCTGCAGATTATAATAATCTGTCAGACGATAAGGTGGATCACCCGGCTCCGTATCTGTTGCAACGACTCTGTTTTTCTCGGTAGAGTTTCCTATGGCAAAGGAAGCGGCTGCCTTTAAGTCAAATTTCCCTATATGAAACACGCTGGATACATAAGTCTGCGTACAAAGCATCTTTTCCGACGCTACATACGGATACATCTGGGTAGTCAGTCGTTTGAAAGTTGAAATATGTGTTCCCAAACGAACTTCTGTACGAGGACTTATAAATTCATATTCGGGATGGACCGAGAAAGCATCTCTTTCGAAAATGCGGTTGGAGCCGTTGATATAAGTCGTCGTTATTCCGTTAACAGTCTCCTTATTAATCACATTCTCGTTGTTGACCAAATGTGACCATTGCAGGTTCAATCGTAGAAAATGCTCTTTCTTTCCCTGTTTGAAATGATAACTCAAATGAGAGGCAATCCGGTGAGTGGGGAATTTGAACCAGATAGCATCTCTTTCACCGGCAGACCCCGAAGAATAGGTATATTCGATATCTCCATAAAATCCCTTCCATTGAAGTTGCAGTGCTCCCCCGTTAGACAGTTCTTTGATCGGAAAGCCGTTGATTCCCGATTCGCTTAGATGAATCCCGCTGCCGTCCCATGCTTCATAAGCTCCATATATCAGTCCTTTATCCAAGAAGGCGTTGTAAGAGTTTTCGGTAGTCCCGATTACTTCCGCCTTGATCGATTCGCTGTTTTTGCTGAATATATAAGAAAAACCAATGGCTAGATCGCCCGAGTGATACATCACGCTGGGGGCTACTTTCAAATCCAGTCGATAATTGGTATGTCGCAAGTCTTTCCGTTTGGAATAGTTGGAGGCGGCAAAGTCAACCTTTCCTCCCAATCGCCAGTTAGGTGCAATATCTGATGCAATACCGCCCATAAAAGCGTATCGTTGCAGGTCTTTGCGTCCGGGGGTGAACTCCAGAATGTCTACCGGATAAAATCCCGGCTGGATAAACATGGAACCACTCATGTCCTTACCGGAAGTATGATCGAATGAGAAAGAACCAGTCAGCGAATACCCTTTCAGATGAGTGATAGACTTGGCTATTGCTCCGGCATTCCATGATTTCTCCGCTTCGTAAGAGTGGTGGAAATCACCATGGTTATTCTTACCATACAGTTCGGCATAGGAAGAAGAGATGCTATCCATCCTGATACCTGTGACATTTTCTCCGGCATTCCAGGGATTACGCCGTTCTATAATGTCGTAAGTCTGTGCCGAAACGCCGTACACTATACATAGTAACCAAAGACCTGTTATATATATTTTTTTCATCTCACTCATGCAAAGATTGTTTTTCTCTTTCATAAAAATCGGTAGAAGAGTTGTTGGTGTCCATCAATACTTCATAACCTGCTTCCTGCGTAGCTTCTTCGTCCACATGTCGATATAAGCTGCGTCCATTGTATGTCGCACTTTGAGTGACATATCCTGCGTCGATGGAAGGAGATATACGTTTCTTGTTGTTGGAGGAACCACCGTAGTACACTTCCGCTCCGTCAATCACCCAGTCGAGCGGAACTGCTATCACCCGGTCGGTGGTACTTCCCGGTTTTTGTATCACACTTCCCTCTTTTAGAACAAAGTCCTGTATCGTGGTATCCTTAGCTTTAAAGATAACCGTAGCAGGAGAAAAAATAGAGAACGAGTAAGCATTTGCCTGTCCGGTTTTCAATACCACATTCAGATAATGATCCGGTGTGATCTGATCGCCCGGAGCCGGATGATACTGCGTATTCGGAAAATAAACGTTATTGTAGCAGACAAAATATCCCGGTTTGTTCAGATTGACAGATTGCGGGTATTGCGCTGCATGGTCAACTGCTCCATTGATGGCAATCACTGCATCTTCTCCCGGTTGAAGCGGGAAAGTCTTGCCGGTACCGCCAAACTGCCAGATGCACTGAACGATGGGAGCAAAATCCCGGAAGATGGTTGCTCCGGTTATTTCATCCTGTGTTACCCATACATTGGTAGCTTGTGAGTTGTAAGGATCGAGCGCTCCGAAACATAAACTATCGAGATATTGCACTTCCGAATCGTTATTATGCAGGATTATATATTTGTCGGACTGGTAGTTTCCCTCCAGCGGCAACTTTGTACATCCTCCGCAATAAATCTCCTTAATAATAATAGCCCCGGCTCTGGAATGGATGAGCGGGAGGTTGAACGCCATGTTTCCGCTGGTCAGTTTCACATTATCGGCCAGTCCGTTGAAAATATCCTGTCCGTCCTTGTCGCTGACCTGCACGCGATATATACCTTTAGTCAGAGAGAATTGCGCCACTCCGTTCTTGTCGGTTTTAGCCTTATAAGAATTTCCACGGTCGACGTCTTCAATCTTTACGGTCACTCCTTCCCGGAGATATTCCGAGTATCCATCCGGGTATACGGCAGTCACTTGCAGGCTGTGCAACTGATCGTCGTACGGATTTTCTTTATCAAGATCCGTGCATCCTGCAAGGAGGCCGGTCACTGTTAGTAATAATATGTAGATAGACTGCTTCATATCTTTAAAATTTAATACGGCAAGTAAGTCCATAATAGAAATCCGGGGTAAAGAGCGCGCTCACACCGGTTGCATGAGATTTTACATACGGCCGTGAATTGGTGAAATTGATAGCGTTAAGAGAAAGAGACACATGGTCGCCAATCTCTTTGGTTATGTTGATATTGGCGGAGAAATAAGGATCATATCCATCTGCTGCAAATGTGTAGGCATTGCCCGATTTGCGTATCAGATAAGAGAATTCCGGATTCTCGGCTTCGGCTGACGTGAAAGGATGCATCTCATTGTTCAGGTCGAGATATGCCACCGGCCAGATAGCCGTATAAGAGTCGCCGTTATAAATGCTTCCACCCGTTTGGGCATTGCTGCTTTCACTTACGTTGAACGCGTATTCTTTTCCCTTATATTCGGAGATATTCTGCGAACGCTTCACAAGCGAAGCCTCCAGTCTGCATGAAATAATCAGCCTGGCTTTCGGAATACGGGTGATGGCTGTGATATTGGCATCCAATGAGTGGGTACGTTTACCGTTGGCAGTCGTCGATAAGTTGTCGCCATTGGCATAGATACCTACATATTGGTAGGAGCGGTTGGCAAGACTGGTGTGCGACCATCCGTTCTGATAATAATAAGACAAAGAATTGTCGATATATTTAGTATAAGCATAGGAGGCATCTAACCGGAATTGCGTACGGATAGGAGTTATTTCCGGGAAATCAACAATCATTTCCGCTCCGCGGCGAATGACGTCCATTCCATTATCGGGAGAGGTTGACTTGATAAAAGTCTGGTCGGTCACCTTTACGTCCATAGGAGTCCAGTAGCTCGATGCATTGTCACGTATGTACACCATTCCCGTCTGATTATCCACATTGATTTGCGGATTGGCCGGCATAGTGAATCCCTCCGGTAATTGGAGAACATCGTAAGAGAACGGGTTATAGGAACTCGTGTATTTATACGGTAACTTGGTACGGTTGAAATAACCGACTAGCGAAATCCTGGTCCGGGCTATGTGGACGTCAATGCCCAATTCCGAATTCTGATTCCGTTGCCAGCGTAGATTCTCATTGTGCAGTAATGTGTAGGGCTGGCTGTAATAGATATAAGATGATTCATTGTTATTATAAGAAAAACCGAATGTCTGTATGTCCCGGTATTCCTGTTTGGGGTACAAGGTATAGAAAGAGGGAAGCTTTTCAGTGATTCCCCAACCGCCACGGATAGCGATATGTTCGTTCAACTGCCATCTGGCATTGAAACGCGGTGAAAGAGTATTCAGGTTTTTATAGTTCGTTCCCTTGATAAACAAATGTTCCCAACGCACTCCCGCCATCAGTCTAAGCATCGTGTTTCCCACTGGTAACGACAGACTCTCTTCTGCATAAAGCGAAACGTTATGCATATATGGATAAGCGGTGTAAGGGCGGGGGCGATAACCGTTCGGAGCCAGTGAAGGGTCTTTGTAATATTCTCCTTCACCCACATTCCCTGTTGCTTTCCACTGAACACCCGCTTTCAGGTTGCTGTTTACAGTCTTGAACCGTCTGTTCCATTCATATTTTAACGATGCGGCATAATCCAGTTCTTTGGAGTCGATGATCTGGTCCGCAAAGTAGGTATATGGCAGTTTGCTTGCCATAAAATATCCTTCCTGCGTGGCATGAACAGCAGGTTGTTCCGATGCATACGAATAGAAAGTATGTGCATGGGAGTTATTGTCATTGTAGTATACCGATGCGTCGAACTTGAGGTTGGTAATCCACGATTTATTGAGCAGCCAGGCCAGTGAAGTGTTTGCCCGGAATACGTTATCCCTCACTTTGTTGTATTCTCCCGAATAGGCATCCGGGTCATCTTTGGTATTCATTCCTCCGATATTACCTGTCACACCGATATCGAATCTGAACACTTTGCTGAAAGTGTTGCTATATCCGGCAGAGAATCCCCTTCTCGTATAAGACGAATAGGGAGATACCAACTTTTGGGTAGCCTTTGTCCATTCTCCGTTTATATTGATAACGCCTTTGTCGTTTCCTAAATCCAATCCTTTGGAGAAGGAACCTGTTCGGTGCGGGGATTGATGGACAATAATATGTTCCAGGGTGTTTTCCCTTTCCGGGTGTGAATCTTGACTATTCCGCTATTCAAGTCCCCATATTCAGCCGAAGGTACTCCGGTGATGACTTCAACCGATTCAATATCCGCCACGGTGATATTACGGGTATCCACTCCGTTCATATTTCCAAATGAGCCATTATTGCCAATACGTACCCCATCCACTTCAACGGCTGTCCCAAAGGCTGCATTACCGGCTGTCGACCCTCCGTCGCGCAATGAGAAGATATTATTAGTGGTGAGATCCGGCACTTTTGTTTTTCCTCCCGGAAGAAGAGCGGAGATATCGCTCACGTTGGATACCTGCAAATGTTCCAGCGCATTATTACCGATAGTGAGCGTAGTGTTTAACTCATTCTTGGGTGCTTGTGCAGTAACGACTACATCATCCAGTGCAAGCGTGTTTTCTTTGAGTTCTATATGTAGGTTTTTGATATTACTGTGCACATTTACCGGAATTGTTGCCGGTACATAACCCAGAAAAGAAACTTCCAGATTATATTTTCCCTCCTGCACTCCTTGTATCGTGAATTCGCCTTTCTGATTGGATACAGTCCATAAATAGGTGCCTTTAATGAGAATGGAGCACCGGGCAAGGGGGAATTCGTTTTGGGCTCGGTCACACGTCCCGAGATTGTATAGATGTTTGAATTAGCTGCGGCCTCAAATAAATTGAAAAATAGCAGCCCCCAGAATGCTATGTTAAAAAGACAATATTTCATAGATAAGTTTTGTGCAAAATTCGATAAAAACCAAGTTTATATCAATCACTATAAATAGTTATTTTCACAAATCTTAATACCTGTAGCTGGGGATATTTTACCTAATAATAGGTACCTTTTCTTTAATAGGTAATTTAGAAAATAAAAAACCGCTTGCATTGCGATCACTATCACATTGCAAGCCGGTTGATTTATTTGGCTTATCTGTCATTGACCGGATATTATATCCAGTCTATTGTATTAGATATTTTTTACTTTAATCAGATATTCGGCAATCTGAACTGCATTCAGAGCAGCGCCTTTCTTGATCTGGTCACCTACAATCCAGAAAGTCAATCCGTTTTCGTTTGTCAGGTCTTTGCGGATACGGCCTACGTATACCGGATCTTTACCTGCCAGGAACAGCGGCATCGGGTATTCTTTTTCTGCCGGATTGTCCTGAAGAACCAGCCCTTCACCGTTAGCGAATGCTTCACGAGCTTCTTCTACGGAAATCGGACGTTCTGTTTCTACCCAGATACTTTCAGAGTGAGCGCGTAATGCAGGAACACGTACACAAGTTGCACTAACCTTTACGTCAGAATGCATGATCTTACGTGTTTCATTATACATTTTCATTTCCTCTTTCGTATAACCGTTTTCTGTAAATACGTCAATTTGCGGAATCAGGTTGAAAGCCAACTGATAGGCAAACTTCTCTACAGTCACAGGCTCGTTTGCCAATACCTGGCGATATTGTTCGTACAATTCGTCCATAGCAGCAGCACCCGCGCCACTTGCTGCCTGATAGGTAGACACATGCACGGTTTTTATATGAGAAAGCTTTTCGATGGCTTTCAGTGCAACTACCATCTGGATAGTCGTACAATTCGGGTTAGCAATAACGCCACGCGGACGTTCCAATGCATCTTCGGCATTTACTTCAGGCACAACCAAAGGTACATCGGCATCCATACGGAATGCGCTGGAGTTGTCGATCATCACAGCACCATACTTGGTGATTGTTTTTTCGAACTCCTTGGATGTTCCTGCACCGGCAGAAGTGAAAGCAATGTCTACCCCTTTAAAGTCATCGTTGTGTTGTAAGAGTTTCACCTCGATCTGTTTACCGCGGAAAGTATAAGTTGTTCCGGCACTACGTTTAGAACCGAACAAAACTAACTCGTCCATCGGGAAGTTTCTCTCATCGAGCACGCGCAGGAATTCTTGTCCTACGGCTCCGCTTACGCCAACAATAGCTACTTTCATCTTTTTCTTTTGTTAAATTGTGAATATTGAATTTCTTTCCTGTCGAATAGAAAAGATTTGGCTGCAAAATTATAACAATTTAGCATATAAACATCGCTTTTGAGAGAAATATTTCAGTTTTTCGGCGGATTTCTTTAACCTTACGTATAATCAAGTGTGGTTGTTGGATCGGATAAATGCACCAAAAGGGATGCGTTCTCCGTCGCGATGCGAATCGGATTGGTTTCGTAGCTTGATAAGATTATCTTTATTGCCTAATATTACTTCGTTTAACTATAGTGTAACGTAAGGGTAACTATAGTCTCCCTTGCGTATAACTATAGTCATACGCAAGAGACACTATAGTAGAACGAAATAAAAGTGCCTAATGAAATAGATCTTGATAGGTAAGCGGGGGAAGAAAAGTAGTAAAGTGAGTAATTGACTACTGAATAATACGTCTGGACATTCATTGTGATTCTGCAAACTTTTTTGTTCCTTTGCATTGAATTCCTAAAGCCACAGCCTATGAACCTGTTTGATTTTAATTTAACCTTACCGATTACCGACCGACTTGGGTATTCTTTTTGGTATTGATTATCATTCTCTTTGCTCCGATGATCCTCGGACGTCTTCATATACCTCATATTATAGGCATGATTCTGGCGGGTGTATTGATTGGCGAACACGGCTTTCATGTGCTCGACCGTGACAGCAGTTTCGAACTCTTCGGCAAAGTGGGATTATATTATATCATGTTTCTTGCCGGGCTCGAAATGGATATGGAGGACTTTAAGAAAAACCGGACGAAAAGTGTTGTGTTCGGCTGGCTCACCTTTCTGATTCCGATGGCGTTGGGAATATGGAGTAGTATGAGTATGCTGGGTTATGGCTTTCTCACGGCGGTGTTATTGGCAAGTATGTATGCTTCTCATACCTTGATTGCCTATCCTATTATTAGCCGTTATGGATTGTCGCGTTTGCGCAGCGTCAATATAACCATTGGGGGAACGGCTGTCACCGTCACCCTTGCTTTGATTATTCTAGCCGTCATAGGTGGTATGTTTAAAGGCACTGTTGATGGTTGGTTCTGGGTATTCCTTGTGGCAAAAGTGGCTTTTCTCGGATTCCTGATTGTTTTCTTCTTTCCCCGCATCGGACGTTGGTTCTTCCGGAAGTATGATGACAGCGTGATGCAGTTTGTGTTTGTACTGGCAATGGTTTTCCTTGGAGGAGGGTTGATGGAATTCGTGGGAATGGAAGGAATTTTAGGCGCTTTCCTGGCAGGCTTGGTGTTGAATCGTTTGATTCCTCATGTATCTCCTTTGATGAACCGCCTGGAGTTTGTGGGAAATGCCTTGTTTATTCCTTATTTCCTGATTGGCGTCGGGATGATTATTGATGTAAGGAGCCTGTTTACCGGAGGTGAAGCATTGAAGGTGGCTATTGTAATGACAGTAGTGGCGACTTTTAGTAAATGGTTGGCTGCCTGGATCACGCAGAAGATATACCGGATGCAGTCGAATGAGCGGAGCATGATATTTGGCTTGAGTAATGCGCAGGCTGCGGCTACACTGGCAGCAGTACTGATCGGCCACGAAATTATTATGGAGAATGGAGAACGCTTGTTGAATGATGATGTATTGAACGGCACGGT
This sequence comes from Bacteroides sp. AM54-2NS, assembly GCF_003602935.1. NCBI lineage: Bacteria > Pseudomonadati > Bacteroidota > Bacteroidia > Bacteroidales > Bacteroidaceae > Bacteroides > Bacteroides sp. AM54-2NS. The sequence goes on along the minus strand of NZ_QTMZ01000016.1, from coordinate 10,880 downwards.
AGTGATGATACTTTTCACTTGCGTCATCAGTTCTTTGGTGACCGAACGTTCGGCCCGCCGTTTCGCTCTGGATGAAAATGTGCAAGCGGAAGAAGAAGCTAAACAGATAAATAAGGAACAGATCCTGATTCCGGTCGCTAATCCGGAGACGATTGAAGATTTGGTTAATCTGGCTTTGGTGATAAAGGATGCCAAGCAGAAGAATGCATTGGTTGCATTGAATGTGATTAATGACAATAACAGTTCGGAGAAGAAAGAGCAGCAGGGTAAACGTAACCTGGAGAAGGCTGCTATGATTGCTGCCGCCGCCGATGTGCCTGTCACGATGGTGAGCCGTTATGATTTGAATATTGCTTCGGGGATTATCCATACGATCAAAGAGTATGAAGCTACGGATGTTGTGATCGGTCTGCACCGGAAGGCCAATATTGTCGACTCTTTCTTCGGACATCTGGCTGAAAGCCTATTGAAAGGTACGCATCGTGAAGTGATGATTGCCAAATTCCTGATGCCGGTTAACACCCTGCGGCGAATTAATATTGCCGTTCCGCCAAAGGCTGAATATGAATCGGGTTTCTCAAAGTGGGTGGAACATTTCTGCCGTATGGGAAGCATCCTCGGCTGTCGGGTGCATTTCTTTGCCAATGAGCGTACATTGATGCGCCTTCAGCAACTGGTGAAGAAAAGACATGCAGGTACCCCGACAGAATTTTCCATCCTGGAAGAATGGGAAGATCTCCTGTTATTGACAGGACAGGTGAATTATGACCACTTGCTGGTGGTTGTTTCTGCCCGTCGCGGGTCTATCTCTTACGATACCTCTTTTGAACGTCTGCCGGCGCAACTGGGAAAATATTTCTCTAATAATAGTTTGATTATCATCTATCCCGATCAGTTTGGAGAACCGCAGGAAATTGTGTCATTCTCTGATCCTCGCGGGCATAATGAGTCTCAACATTATGAGAAAGTGGGTAAATGGTTCTATAAATGGTTAAAGAAAAACTGATGGAAAGATACGACTGGCAACAGAGAACAGCACTCCTGTTAGGAGAGGAAAAGATGGAACGCATCCGGAACGCGCACGTATTGGTCGTGGGATTGGGTGGAGTGGGAGCTTACGCCGCCGAGATGATCTGCCGCGCAGGAGTCGGACGGATGACGATTGTAGATGCTGATACAGTGCAACCTACCAATATGAATCGTCAGTTGCCGGCTATGCATTCCACATTGGGAAAGGCGAAAGCGGAAGTATTGGCTGCCCGTTATAAAGATATAAATCCGGATATCGAATTGACCGTTCTGCCCGTCTACCTGAAAGATGAGAATATACCGGAACTGTTGGATGCCAATCAATATGATTTTATAGTAGATGCTATTGATACAATCAGTCCGAAATGCTTTCTGATTTATGAGGCGATGAAACGTCGTATAAAGATTGTTTCCAGTATGGGAGCAGGAGCGAAGAGTGACATCACCCAGGTTCGTTTTGCCGATCTTTGGGAAACGTATCATTGCGGTTTGAGCAAGGCGGTACGGAAACGCTTGCAGAAGATGGGAATGAAACGGAAACTTCCGGTAGTGTTCAGTACGGAACAAGCCGACCCGAAAGCCGTGTTGCTGACGGATGATGAACAGAATAAGAAATCGACGTGTGGAACAGTCAGTTATATGCCGGCCGTGTTTGGGTGCTATCTGGCTGAATATGTCATTAAACGATTATAAAGGCTATTATGATAAAACTAGAAGGTATAACGAAGAGTTTCGGCTCATTACAAGTGTTGAAAGGCATTGATCTGGAAATCAATAAAGGAGAAATTGTCAGTATCGTAGGTCCGAGCGGTGCCGGTAAAACGACTTTGTTGCAGATCATGGGCACTCTCGATGAACCGGACGCGGGTACGGTGCAGATTGACGGAACAGTAGTAAGCCGGATGAAAGAGAAAGAACTATCTGCGTTCCGTAATAAGAATATCGGTTTTGTTTTCCAGTTTCATCAACTGTTGCCGGAGTTTACGGCATTGGAAAATGTGATGATTCCCGCCCTTATTGCAGGCGTTTCTTCCAAAGAGGCAAATGACCGTGCCATGAAGATTCTGGATTTCATGGGACTGGTTGACCGGGCTTCTCATAAACCGAATGAACTGTCGGGAGGTGAGAAACAACGGGTAGCGGTAGCGCGGGCTTTGATTAACGACCCGGCAGTTATTCTGGCAGACGAACCATCCGGTAGTCTGGATACACATAGTAAAGAAGATTTACATCAACTGTTCTTCGATTTGAGGGACCGTCTGGGGCAGACTTTTGTCATTGTGACGCATGACGAGGGACTTGCCAAAATCACGGACCGGACAGTCCATATGGTGGATGGTATGATTAAAAAATATTAATTAGAGAACCTAACTTCTAAAAATGTATACCAAAAAGGTAGAGCCTTGCAAGTGTTCTATCTTTTAGCTATATATTTATAGTCGCTTCTCTACGGAAGTCTGTGAAGATGATAGTAGAGTGTTTGTTTTGTTTGTGTGTGATGCATTCTTGTCTGGTGTGATAGGAATGCATCTTTTTTATTTATTATAACAAATGTAGGGCTCGATCCGTTCAAGATCAATAGGAGTGAACTCCTCATAAAGGGATAATTGCTTTAGACTTTTTAAGATTCCTTTCTTTTTCCGATATTCTATGATGACCTTCGCTTGATAGTAGTTTATATATGGATGACGCATCATTCGTTCCATACCGGCTTTGTTTAAATTGATACGGTGTATCTGATGGGTGTCAATAGAAAACCACGGGCGGAGCTTTCTGCTTTTAGATGAATCTCCTGTAACTGCTCTATCCGGCAAAAGCCCCCCAGCCGTTCGCGGTAATTTACGATCATCCGGGCAATAGTGCTTCCGACTCCCGGAATCTTTTTAAGTTCGGTGGTATCAGCAGAGTTGAGGCGGACGACAGTTCCCGGTTGGTATTTCACAAGTGTGTCCCGTTGTATGCTTTGTACGGTTAATAACCGTATTGTATCTTTATCTTTCGAACTGAAATCTTCTGTAATTTGGATATAAGGATGAAGAATCTGGTATTGTTCTTCTGTGAGTCCGTATATCTTCTGAAAATCCTCCGGATGGCGGAATTTGCCTTGTTTATGGCGATAGTGCAGGATATTCTTTATCATCCAGGATGGTAATCCGAGTGAAAGGAAAGTAGTAGAGTCCGCGGTGTTCGGATCGAACATCGTAAGCTTGATTTCCCTTTGAGGGGTTGATGGAAAAGAATGACCGAACCTGTTGTGAGGTTTTGTTTCCCGGAGAGAGGCAATAAAGTCATTATATTCTTGATCGGATTTCTCATTCTTTGTGCAGCCGGTATCTTCGGTACGAGTGAAAAAGGCAAAGAGTTCAGGAGCTGCATATACTCCTAAAATAAGAACGACAAGGACGATAATGCCTTGTCGTTCGGTTTTAGTATAATAAAGGAAGTCTTTCCACATTATAGCTTGATTAGCCCAAGTTCATTGATAAATATCAGTGAGATGGCGATTGGTGCGATATATTTTAATATAAAGATGATAAGCTTGTATACCGGTATCTTTAACGAGCCGTCATTGGTAATCTCTGACCATACAATCTTTTTATCCAGATACCATCCGGTAAAGAGGGAGATACACAGTCCGCCAAGTGGTAACATGATTTTAGCTGTTACAAAGTCGAAGAGATCGAACATCCCCAGTCCGAAAACGGTGAATCCTTTCATGACTCCCAATGATAATGAACAGAATATTCCGAGAAAGACACAACCGCCGGTGACTAACCTTGCTGCTTTTCCACGGGAAAGATTAAACTCCTCGTGAAGATAAGCGGTTACTACTTCGTGCAAAGAGATGGTAGAAGTTAAAGCAGCCATCGCCAACAATGCGTAGAACATTACAGAGAATATGTATGCTAGTACGGGAACTCCGCCAAATGCCTGTTGGAATACATTAGGCAGCGTGATAAAGATCAGACTGGGACCTGAATCCGGTTGTATGCCAACCGAAAAGGCTGCCGGGAAGATGATAAATCCGGCTAGTATTGCCACAAAAGTATCAATGATTCCTACACTGAAAGCTGTTTTAGTCAGGTTGGTTTCTTTACTGAAATAAGAGGCGTAGGTGCAAAGGCATCCCATACCCAGACTCAAAGAGAAGAAAGCCTGTCCCATAGCACTTAAAAACACATTTCCGTCCACTTTGCTAAAGTCGGGTTTGAGCAGGAATTCAATACCCGCACCAGCTCCCGGTAGAGTGACCGAACAAACTACCAGTATGAGGATAATGATAAACAAGGTAGGCATCATGATCTTCGAAGACTTTTCAATCCCTTTTTCTACTCCTTTCACGATAATGAAATGAGTAATCAATAAAAATGCTACCAGCCATACGACCGGTCGCCACGGGCTACTGGAGAATTGTTGGAAAGAAGAGATAAACTCTCCGGAGTTTTTTCCGGCAAAGCCATTGGTGGCAGCCTCAAGAATATATTCAAGTGTCCACCCTGCTACTACTGCATAATAACTAAGTATCAGGAAACCTGCTAATACTCCCATGCGTCCTACCCAACGCCAATGCGTTCCCGGAGCTAATGTTTGATACGCTCTTGCAGTGTTGGCTCTTGATCGGCGTCCTATCAGGAACTCGGCAATCATAATAGGCAGTCCCAAGAGAAAGATACAACCTAAATAGATCAGTATAAAAGCGGCACCTCCATGATTTCCTGTTTCGTATGGAAACCTCCATATATTACCCAACCCAACTGCAGAGCCGGCAGAAGCGAGTATGACCCCTAATTTGCTGCCGAAGTTCGCTCTATCAATTTTTGCCATAAATCTTGTTTTATCTTACAAATCGTTATAAAATATGCGAGTTAAAGTGCAAATATAGAAAATGATACTTATATTTGCACGAAAATTGTAATATTATTTAGATATGCTATCTTATATTAAGAAATATCCTATCTCGCTTTTTATCATTTTGACAGTGATTTATCTGTCGTTCTTTAAACCGCCTAAGACGGATTTGAATGAAATTCCCAATTTAGACAAACTGGTTCATGTTTGTATGTATTTCGGTATGTCGGGGATGTTGTGGCTGGAGTTTTTGCGTGCACATCGCAGGGATCATGCTCCGATGTGGCATGCGTGGGTAGGGGCGTTCCTTTGTCCGGTGCTTTTCAGCGGTTGTGTGGAGTTGTTGCAGGAATACTGTACTACTTACCGGGGTGGTGACTGGTTGGATTTTGCGGCCAATACAACAGGGGCGATTCTGGCTAGTTTAGTGGCCTATTATGTCGTACGGCCGAGGATGAAAATAAATAGTAAAAGGCAACCTATGAACAACAAAGGTGAACGATAAGCCGTGAACGATAGCAAATAATAAACGTGAATAATGGATATGATATAGTCAACCATTATTCACCGTTTATCATTTATCATTTATCATTTATCATTTGAAGTGTACCATTCCGGCTTTATAGAAATTCTACCGTTGAACTAAGCTTGATTCCATTGGAACCTTTAATAAGAATGGTATATCCTTTGGGTTTATCTTCTTGCAAATCCTTTATAACTTCCTGCACATTTGCATAAGTTTTAAAAGAATGTTCACGTGCGGCAAACTGTTCTCCCACGAGCCATACTTTCTCAAAATCACTTTCTTTGATGTAGTCAACGATTTTCTGATGCTCGGCCGGTCCTTCAGCACCCAGTTCGCGCATATCTCCTAATATGAGCATCTTGTGAGGGACTGTCATGTTCCGGAAGTTTTGCAAGGCAGCCATCATGCTGGTTGGGTTTGCGTTGTATGCGTCAATGATAAGCGTGTTATCTTCCGTCTTTTTAAGTTGGGAACGGTTGTTCTGTGGCGTATACTCTGCCAGAGCTTCATCGATCTTCTTTGCTTCCACTCCAAAGAAACGTCCGATAGTGATTGCAGCCAGGGCATTGGGGAAATTATATTCTCCGATCAATTGTGTACAGACTTGATGAGCTTCACCGTCTTTACCGGCTTTCCATTCGAAAGCAAGATAAGGCGAATTGCCGGTAATCCGGCCATTGACATAGAGATCATCTTCTGTTCCATAAGAAATCAGGTTCAATCCCTGTGAAATATTCATCAAATAGGCGTTATCGTGATGGATAAAGGTGATGGCATCTTTCTTGCGGAGGAAATCATAAAGCTCTCCTTTGGTCTTGATAACTCCTTCGAAAGAACCGAATCCCTCCAGATGAGCTTTGCCTACGTTAGTGATAATACCATAATCCGGTTCGGCTATTTCGCAAAGAAACTTGATTTCCCCCGGATGGTTGGCGCCCATCTCAATGACGGCAAGGTCATGCTCCGGTTTTAACCGTAGCAGGGTAGTCGGTACACCGATATGGTTGTTGAGATTACCTAAAGTATAAAGCACATTATGGTTTTGGCAGAGAACGCTGGAAATTAACTCTTTGGTGGTTGTCTTCCCATTAGTGCCCGTAATGCCGATCACTCGCGTTCCGAGTTGGCGGCGATGATAGTTGGCAAGCTGCTGCATGGTTTGCAGGCAGTCGTCTACAAGTATATATCGTTGATCGCCTTCTATGGCATACTGTATTTCATCGATAATGGCAAACGCGCATCCGGAGTCCAGCGCTAATTTGGCAAATGCATTACCGTTGAACGACTCACCTTTCAAGGCGATAAACAAAGAACCGTCCGGGCAGTTCCGGCTATCAGTAGTTACTGATTGGCAATCCAGAAAAATCTGGTAAAGAGCAGAAAGTTTCATAACCTGATCTTTTATTTAAAACGTTGCAAAGATAGGCTATTCTTTCGGATTTGATGGGAGTTCGGACAGTTTTTTGCTTAGGCATATATCAAAGGAAGAGTCAGGATCATCCGGCATCCTTCTGTATAAGAAGTATCGATCCGGAGGCTGCCTCCTAACTTTTCGGCAATACTCCGGCATATCGGAAGTCCGAGCCCGGTGCCCTGCGTGAAAGAGTTCATTTTGTAGAAACGTTCAAATACTGCTTCTTGTTGGTCTTTCGGGATGCCTGTTCCTGTATCGGTGACGCTGATTTCAATTTTCTTTTCTGCTTCCAATACGGAATAAGCGATGCGAATACTGCCACGAGTCGTAAATTTAGCGGCATTATGTGCCAGGTTGTTCAATACTTGTGATATACGTTCCGAATTACTGCGTATGAGCAGGCTTTCTCTTTCAGGTTCGAATAAAACTTCTACATCTTTCTGCGTGTTATCTTTGGCAACTTCAGATGCAAGTTGACAGATCGCATTAAGGTCTGTTTCGGGGTCAGTGGGCAGTTGTTCGTATTGATCCAGTTCGGACAGCGTGAGTACATCAGTCACCAGTCGAAGCAAGTCGTTACTGTTGCTTTTGATGATATTGACAAACTCTTGTGTTTCCGGACTGTTGCTGTAATGGTCGCTTAATACCTGCGAGAAGCCTACGATAGAGTTGAGCGGTGTGCGGATTTCGTGCGTCATGCTTTGGATAAACGTTGTTTTCATCCGGCTGCTTGCCTCCGCTATATCTTTGGCTTTACGCAATTCTTCCCTCGATACCATAAGTTCTTCATTCCTTGTTTTAAGTTCGGCTTCCGAAACTTTCAGTTTGCGTTTCAGGAAGTTTTCTCTATAAAGGAATATGAATAAGATACCTAATAAAATAATCAATGAAATAATCAAGGTTGTTTTATTATGCAACTCCTTCTCTTGTGCCTGAAGCATGAGTTCTTTCTTTTCGGCATTGAGTTTTTCTACATTTAATAAGGTGGCGAATTCGCTGCTGGCCACTTGCTCATTGGCTATTTTCAAAGAGTCATCCGTGTTGATGTACATTTGCAGATATTTGACCGCCAGGTCATATTTCCCATCTTTTGGTAGATTTCTCCCTGTGTGCGATAATGGCTGCTGCTAAGTATGCTTTCGCTTAAACGGCGTTCTTCTTTTTCCTGCATTTTTGCGGCTTCCAGCGCTTTCGGATATTGTTTGGTCTGCTGGTAGTATAGACATTCTATATTATACAGTCTCTTTTTGATAGACTCCAGTCTTTTGTCCTGTTCAAATGCTGCCTGACACTCCTTCAGTAATTTTTCGGCAGCTTGAAAGTCGCCGAACTTGCTGTAGTAGTTTACGAATTCCAACTTGGCAGATATTTGTTGCGTAGAGGAATTGGCGGTCGCAATGGCTTTTTCCACAGCAGCTAATGCTTCTTTTTGCTTTTTCTGGTTGATGTAATAGTTGGCTATCTGGGCATAAGTCTGGGAGATGTTGTAGTTTTCGATCTTGTATTTTTCAGTCAGCTCGATTTCTTTCAATCGCCACTCGAACGCCATCGAATCGAATCTTTTGATGGTGTAGATTTGCGACATGATGTTATAGCAACGGGAGAGGCCGGTCTTATCATCCTCTTCTTGAGCTTCTTTTAACATGTTTTGCACTTCATAAAGTGCTATGTTTGTTCTGCTTGTTTTTAGGTAATAGGTAATTAATCTATTAGCCCATGCGAAGTAATAGTATTTAGGCTGATGAGTGGCCTTGGCGAATTCTTTTACTTTGTTGGTATAGTGGATTACGCTGTCTTCATTGGTTCCCTGGAAATAATAATAATCCAGTTGAGTGGCTATGGCTACTGCCTGCATTCGTTCGTCCTGCCGTTCGCCGGCCATTCGGAATAAAGTGTCGGACATATTAAGTACAACAGGCTCTAACAAGTATTCTTGACAACGTTGATAATATTCATAGAGAGTAGAGTCAACATTGAAAGTTTCAGCCTCTTTTTGAGCTTTAGCAGTAGTGGTAAAGAACAAAATGAGGAAAAGAAATCCTACGCGAAATAGGGTTAATCGGCTCATGGTATGAATTTTTCGGGTTCTTCTATAGTTTGCAAATATACGTTTATTTCTTCTTTTTAGTACGAATACTTGCTTTTTTTATCTACATTTGTAGGCGATCTAAAAGGAATGTTGTCAATGATGAAACCTATATCTCCTATTTATATAAATGTAAAAGGGCGGTTGCTCGATCTTGCTACTCCGCAGGTAATGGGAATTTTAAATGTTACTCCCGATTCTTTTTATTCCGGCAGCCGGATGCAGACTGAAGAAGACATTGCTGCCCGGGCCCGGCAGATACTTGATGAAGGTGCTTCAATAATTGATATAGGAGCCTATTCTTCACGGCCGAATGCCGAACATATTTCTGCTGAAGAAGAGATGCGAAGACTGCGCACCGGTTTGGAGATCCTGAATCGTAATCATCCCGAAGCCATTATTTCCGTTGATACTTTCCGGGCTGATGTGGCGGAAGAATGTGTGAAAGAATATGGAGTGGCTATTATTAATGACATAGCTGCCGGTGAAATGGATCATCGGATGTTTCAGACAGTAGCCGACTTGGGAGTACCTTATATAATGATGCACATGCAGGGAACTCCCCAAAATATGCAGAAAGAACCGTCTTATGATAATCTGATAAAAGATGTTTTCCTGTATTTCGCCCGTAAAGTGCAGCAACTTCGCAACTTGGGAGTGAAAGATATCATTCTCGACCCGGGATTCGGATTCGGAAAGACACTGGAACATAATTATGAACTATTGGCACATCTGGAAGAGTTTCATATCTTCGAACTTCCTGTTTTAGTGGGAGTTTCACGAAAATCAATGATTTATAAATTGTTGGGAGGAACTCCGCAAGATTCATTGAACGGGACAACCGTATTGGACACTGTTGCGTTAATGAAAGGAGCGCATATCCTGCGGGTGCATGATGTGCGTGAAGCGGTGGAAGCTGTCCGGATCACAGAGAAATTAAAAATAGAGAGTGGATATGACAAATAAGAGGAGGGTGCATGTTTTTTGAGTTTGGCATAAAAGATTTTATCGATATTCTGCTGGTAGCTTTTGTTTTGTACTATACCTACAAATTGATGAAAGCTTCCGGTTCTATCAAGGTGTTTACCGGAATTCTGGTTTTTATCCTGATCTGGCTGGTGGTGACGCAAGTGCTGGAAATGAAATTGTTGGGCTCTATTTTCGACACATTGATGAATGTGGGTGTGATCGCGTTGATTGTTCTTTTTCAGGATGAGATACGCCGTTTTCTCTTGACTTTGGGATCTCACCGACATGTCAGCGCACTGGCCCGTCTTTTTAACGGTTCGAAAAAAGAGTCGTTAAAGCATGACGATATCATGCCGGTGGTAATGGCTTGTTTGAATATGGGGAAACAAAAAGTCGGTGCATTGATTGTCATTGAGCATAACGTTCCTTTAGACGAAGTCGTCCGTACGGGCGAACTGATTGATGCGGTGATCAACCAACGTTTAATCGAAAATATATTCTTCAAGAATAGTCCGTTGCACGATGGCGCAATGGTAATCAGTAAAAAACGTATCAAGGCGGCAGGATGTATTCTTCCTGTATCTCATGATTTGAATATACCGAAAGAACTTGGCTTGCGACATCGCGCAGCAATGGGAATCTCTCAACAGTCGGATGCTCATGCTATTATTGTTTCGGAAGAAACAGGCGGTATCTCCGTAGCCTATCGCGGGCAATTCTACCTTCGTCTGAACGCGGAAGAATTGGAAAGTCTGCTGACAAAAGAAAACTGATTTTATAGTGATAGGCCAATGGTCAAATAATGATGGTTGTTTTATGACTATCATTATTTGACCATTGGTGTTTTATTTATTATCTTTAGGGCAATAACAATAGATATGAATAATCCTTTTGTGACTAATGGTTATGTTTCTGCCAGGTATTTCTGCGATCGGGAATAAATGAAATAAAGCAAAATAGCGCCAAGTTGCGCTTATTTTGCTTTATTTCTAACCCTTTTTGAATGA
>NZ_QTMZ01000159.1:0-512 GCF_003602935.1 Bacteroides sp. AM54-2NS | reverse complement strand
AGAGGTCATTTTATACCTGTTATTAATTATATTAAGAGAGGGTATAATTTGACCTCTGACTGTAATATATAGTCTTTATATGCTTATGAAGTCGAATTAATAATGACAGAGATAACATTTGATAAGAATACTACCTTTTAATGAGATTCATATTATAAGGTTGGGGCTCTCTACACATATATCCAAATTACTTCTTTAGTCTGATTTGAGTATCAATAAAATACAAGTCCTTGTCAATACCGTACAGCACATTGTTGGGAACGGCATCAAACACTTCATATTGGTCGTTATGGAACTCGTCTATATAATCCATTTCAAAGCCAAGCGCTTCCATGTATTCAGCAATTTCATCTTCTGTTGCTTCCCGTTCTGCCAATATGTAAGGTTGTGTGAGAACTGCACAGAACTCTTGACGGCTGTTATAAGAGAAGCCAATCATCTGATAGGGTACATTACTAAAGAACTTATTGTGTGCGTTAATGCGAATGAAGAAGTTCTCCAAATCATCCCCT
>NZ_QTMZ01000158.1:0-518 GCF_003602935.1 Bacteroides sp. AM54-2NS | reverse complement strand
AGAGGTCATTTTATACCTGTTATTAATTATATTAAGAGAGGGTATAATTTGACCTCTGACTGTAATATATAGTCTTTATATGCTTATGAAGTCGAATTAATAATGACAGGGATAGCATTTGATAAGAATACTACCACTACCTTTTAATGAGATTCATATTATAAGGTTGGGGCTCTCTACACATATATCCAAATTACATCTTTAGTCTGATTTGAGTGTCAATAAAATACAAGTCCTTGTCAATACCGTACAGCACATTGTTGGGAACGGCATCAAACACTTCATATTGGTCGTTATGGAACTCGTCTATGTAATCCATTTCAAAACCAAGCGCTTCCATGTATTCAGCAATTTCATCTTCTGTTGCTTCCCGTTCCGCCAATATGTAAGGTTGTGTGAGAACTGCACTGAACTCTTGACGGCTGTTATAAGAGAAGCCAATCATCTGATAGGGTACATTACTAAAGAACTTATTGTGTGCGTTAATGCGAATGAAGAAGTTCTCCAAATCATCCCCT
>NZ_QTMZ01000157.1:0-519 GCF_003602935.1 Bacteroides sp. AM54-2NS | reverse complement strand
AGAAGAAAGGCATCTCGGTGAGAGGACACATCTATTGGGCAGAGTATGAGGAGAACGTGGAAGACGATTATGCCCTCTTGTCCTTTGACACCGAAAGTGCTTGGTCTTCCTGCGACTTGTTCTTTGAGGAGGTGAACAAGGCACTTGGCGACGAACTTTCAATCAGTTGGCGAGAGATTGAGCCAGGTTGCGACATCTTCTATACGCACGATGAGAACGACTTCTTCCCCGAAGAGTGCTATGTCACTGCATACGGAGAACTCTTTGAGGATTGTGAGGGTGCTTACTCCACCTTTGGTGATGCCATCAAGTTGTGGTGTGAAAAGACAGGTATCTCACAGGACGGAAGAAACGAACAGAAGATGATTGACTTCATCAATGAATACGAGTATGAGGCAGAGGACACGAACTTCTGCATCAATCCAATCACATTCGGCTAACAAGGAGGAACGGATATGGCAACGATAGACATGGAGCAGTTGGACGGCGTTGTAGGGTGTTTCTGCACCTTGCTTTATC
>NZ_QTMZ01000156.1:0-519 GCF_003602935.1 Bacteroides sp. AM54-2NS | reverse complement strand
AGAAGAAAGGCATCTCGGTGAGAGGACACATCTATTGGGCAGAGTATGAGGAGAACGTGGAAGACGATTATGCCCTCTTGTCCTTTGACACCGAAAGTGCTTGGTCTTCATGCGACTTGTTCTTTGAGGAGGTGAACAAGGCACTTGGCGATGAACTTTCAATCAGTTGGCGAGAGGTTGAGCCAGGTTGCGACATCTTCTATACGCACGATGAGAACGACTTCTTCCCCGAAGAGTGCTACGTCACTGCATACGGAGAACTCTTTGAGGATTGTGAGGGTGCTTACTCCACCTTTGGTGATGCTATCAAGTTGTGGTGTGAGAAGACTGGTGTCTCACAGGACGGAAGAAGCGAACAGAAGATGATTGACTTCATCAATGAATACGAGTATGAGGCAGAGGACACGAATTTCTGCATCAATCCAATCACATTCGGCTAACAAGGAGGAACGGATATGGCAACGATAGACATGGAGCAGTTGGACGGCGTTGTAGGGTGTTTCTGCACCTTGCTTTATC
>NZ_QTMZ01000155.1:0-531 GCF_003602935.1 Bacteroides sp. AM54-2NS | reverse complement strand
AATATATTGGCAAAGACTCCGTGTGATGATATACTAAAACGGGCAGCCTTGTTCTCTGCACTGACAGGAATGCGACATAGCGATATTCAAAAGCTAAATGGTCAGAGGTGGAAGAATACAATGGTGGGTACCGTCTCAATTTCACTCAGCAGAAGACTAAGGGCGTTGAATACATGCCTATATCGCCACAGGCATACAAGCTTTGCGGTGAGCGCAAGAAAGACGGAGAACTGTTGGTGTTTGCCGGACTGCCTGACCCTTCATGGATATCAAAGCCTTTGGAACGGTGGGTAAAAGCATCAGGGATTACCAAGCACATCACCTTTCATTGCTTCCGCCACACCTATGCAACATTACAATTGGCTAACGGTACAGACATATATACAGTAAGCAAAATGTTAGGGCATACCAATGTAAAAACTACGCAAATCTACGCAAAAGTAATTGACAAGAAGAAAGATGAAGCTACAGAAGCTTTTAAGTTGGACATAGATGAATAGTGATTATCATTTGTAAGCACTTAGTATAGAA
>NZ_QTMZ01000154.1:0-531 GCF_003602935.1 Bacteroides sp. AM54-2NS | reverse complement strand
AATATATTGGCAAAGACTCCGTGTGATGATATACTAAAACGGGCAGCCTTGTTCTCTGCACTGACAGGAATGCGACATAGCGATATTCAAAAGCTAAATGGTCAGAGGTTGAAGAATACAATGGTGGGTACCGTCTCAATTTCACTCAGCAGAAGACTAAGGGCGTTGAATACATGCCTATATCGCCACAGGCATACAATCTTTGCGGTGAGCGCAAGAAAGACGGAGAACTGTTGGTGTTTGCCGGACTGCCTGACCCTTCATGGATATCTAGGCCTTTGGAACGGTGGGTAAAAGCATCAGGGATTACCAAGCACATCACCTTTCATTGCTTCCGCCACACCTATGCAACGTTACAATTGGCTAACGGTACAGACATATATACCGTAAGCAAAATGTTAGGGCATACCAATGTAAAAACCACGCAAATCTACGCAAAAGTAATTGACAAGAAGAAAGATGAAGCTACAGAAGCTTTTAAGTTGGACATAGATGAATAGTGATTATCATTTGTAAGCACTTAGTATAGAA
>NZ_QTMZ01000153.1:0-559 GCF_003602935.1 Bacteroides sp. AM54-2NS | reverse complement strand
AAGTTCATCAAATCAAGTCGCCCAACCTATAAGAAGCGAATCAAGAAAGCTCAACAAGGAATGAAGTTCGTAAGTTATAATCCAGTAAGTAATCCTACAATAGATTACACTGATATTACTAATCCTATTAATCCATTTAGTGAGTATAATTATAATACAACTTACGATAAACCAGAGGCTTTAGTAGTACCAGTAAGAGATACTAATGAACCTGATGTAGTAGCTAATAATCCTACAGCAGAGCCAGTAATTAATAAACCAGTAGCTAGTAAACCTGTTACCGATAAACCTGTTACTAAAACTGCCAACTCAACTTGGAAGAGTCCATATACTAACAGAAAGCAATGGTCTACAGAACTTATTAATGCCTATAAGAAGGCAGGTATTACTAATGATAATGCAATTAGAATGTTATTAGCACAAGACGCATTAGAATCTAGTTGGGGTAAATCTGCACAAGGTAAGTACAACTTTGGCAATTTAACTACTGGTAGTTCATGGAAAGGTGATTATGTAACTGGTAATGATAAAAATGCTAAAGGTGAAGCTATTAAGCAGA
>NZ_QTMZ01000152.1:0-570 GCF_003602935.1 Bacteroides sp. AM54-2NS | reverse complement strand
ATGTTCAGCTCCCGCTTGCTGATGTTGAAGGGGTTCATGGTGATGGGCTTGTCCTCCGTATAGGCGATGTACTTGCCGCCCACATACTCGCAGAGTCCCTCATACGAGTTACCCGTATCGACCATGACGATGTCGGTGTTCTGCTCCCACAACTGACGCACCACGCTGTTCATGTGGAAGCCTTTTTATATTTCCTAACACGTTGAGCCACAACATTTTCTCAAAAACAACATATTCAAAACGGTACAAATATTGAACAAACGAAAATCTATAGTTCAAGGCACTCGGCAAAGAGAAAAAACTATGACAGGGGCAAAAAGCGGATTTAAGATTATTTATGAAAATATTTTGGACGATTTTGACTGATGCTATCCAAAGAGCGCATTTTTGATAAAAAGTACTACTCTCATCAGCTATAAAGAGTGAGACGGTCGAAAAAGGAAAAGAGGGGAATTAGAACCTTGCAAGGGGGCTGCAAAGATGGTCAAAAACGGGTGTCTTGTACCTTGGTTGTATCTCTATCGGCATATATGGCTGATATACAATGCAGGTTAATAATTCGGCGGCAAT
>NZ_QTMZ01000151.1:0-577 GCF_003602935.1 Bacteroides sp. AM54-2NS | reverse complement strand
GCCTTTCGGGAAGTAAGTTCCAAGCTTATCGATCTGATGCGTTCCTCAACAAGATAGCTCCGTCTACCATACCGACGAGCCAGAAAAGACAACGGTTCGCAGAATATTTTTCGCGGACAAGAAACATTTTCGCAATAATATTTGCCAACCTTTATGACTAACTCCAAAGTATGACCGTAAACTTCAAGATCCTGAATATGACGGGAGTAATAACTGTGTAATCGGTGACTGAAATGTCCGCAATAAGGACAGGAAGCCCCCTTGCCAGCCGTATGTAAAAAGACCGTCAATGAACCAACAGCTTCAGAGATACCATCTTGTTGCAGATTATCGTAGCCAGGACTGAATCTGAAATCATGGAATAATCCCCTATTTGTAGGAGGATTTTCTTTTTTTGATGTATATTTGTACGTTGTAGATATGGCTTGTTGCATTGTAACTCTTAATGATGTGGTGTCTTTAAAGTTACTAAAAAGCAAACATATCTACAACTTTTTATAGGATTAAGAAAGAAGAAGAGGAAAACCATCGAAATAAAAAAGAGATTACCACCAAATTTGACGAAGAACCTGAAAAA
>NZ_QTMZ01000150.1:0-587 GCF_003602935.1 Bacteroides sp. AM54-2NS | reverse complement strand
GCCCCTGCCGTCAGTGAGGTGAACCACAGTTTGCTGGCATCCTTCTCCATGTTGGTCACTTCGTCCACGCCCGTCTGCTCCATCGTCGCCTCTATCAGGTTGGGGTCTGATGTGCCTTATGCGCACGTCTGCCTGTGCCTGGAGGTCAGTGTACATCGAGTCCCTGACATATACAAACTGCTGCACCTCCTCAAACTTGTCGGAAATTTGGGTCGCCTCTGCCTCATAGAGGTCGTGGGTGTAACTGCCGATGCAATTGGGAATATAGGATAGAAAATCCAATACGCACCAGCTGCTGCCGCTGTTGGTCATGCCTGTGTCAGCAGGTGGGTACCACCAACAGAGGATGATGCTCACCACCAAGGGCTTGAACAGTTTCATCACGTCCAACGGTTCGTTCTTCACCATCATCTTGTAGGCCATGCTTGCCGCCACGATGATAGAGAACAGTGCCGCCAATGCCATACACATTTGGAGGATCCACCAGTAACCACCAATTACTCCAGATGTGTAAAACCATAGGAAAACATATCTAACGTAATCTGCCAAATAGCACTGATTTATAGTTAATTATGAATAGAGGCCGT